>CAZGCG010000244.1:0-5587 GCA_964524205.1 uncultured Sphingobacterium sp.
GCTTCTGAATATATTCCATCGAAATCTCCTTGCTTGAATTCTTGATGAAATTCTTAAGCATAGATTTGGCCAGGTTCAGGTCAATCTCCTTTTTGTTCAGGGTTGATTGCGCCAGCAGGGAAACCATAGCTCCTTCAAGCTCGCGAACATTATTATCAATATTATGAGCAACATATTCAATTACTTCTGAAGGAAGTTCAATGCCATCAGAGTACATCTTTTTGTTCAGAATTGCCATACGGGTTTCCAGATCAGGGATCTGAAGATCGGCAGACAAGCCCCACTTGAAACGGGATAATAATCTTTCTTCTAATCCGGACAAATCTTTTGGTGCTTTGTCTGAAGTAATGATCAATTGCTTGCCCGACTGATGCAAATGATTGAAAATATGGAAGAAAATATCCTGTGTTTTCTCTTTACCTGCGAAATTATGAACATCGTCCATAATCAGGACATCCATTGCCTGGTAGAAATTCACAAAATCATTGATATTGTTATTCTTCAGAGCGTCTACAAATTGCTGGGTAAATTTTTCGCAGGAAACATAAAGTACCAGTTTATCTGTCAGAGTACGCTTGATCTCATTACCAATAGCCTGTGCCAGGTGGGTCTTTCCAAGTCCAACACCGCCATAAATCATGAGCGGATTAAATGAAGTACCTCCCGGCTTTCCGGCAACTGCATAACCAGCCGAACGGGCAAGCCTGTTACAGTCTCCTTCTATAAAATTTTCAAAAGTATAATTCTGATTTAACTGCGGATCTACCTGCAATTTTTTCAATCCCGGAATTACAAAAGGATTTTTAATGTCCTTATTCAGGGAAATAGGCATTGGCATCGACTGGTTTTTCCCTTCAGCACCATTACCATTTGAAGGCATATTGGTTGTGTATGGAATACTGGTTGAAGACTTTTCCACAACGATGTTGTATTCCAGTCTACCCTCTTCTCCCAACTGTTTTTTTACAGTCTTTCTCAGCAGGCCAACATAGTGCTCTTCGAGCCACTCATAAAAGAACAAACTCGGAACCTGTATAGTTAATACATTACCATCCAGACGCAAGGCTTTTATCGGCTCGAACCAGGTCTTAAAACTCTGGGCCGGGATGTTATCCTTAATAATCAGGAGGCAATTATTCCATACATGTGTACAAGTTTTTTCCATATAATTTTACTAATAATCTGATTTCCAATTGATGCCGAAAGAAATGTTGGTAACTCTTTGGAGTATCGAATATTCGGAAAAAAATCGGATTAAAAAACTAATTTTTGAAATAAGTTTTAACTTTCTGCTAAACAGAAGAATACATTAATTTTTGAGGGTTTTAGCATCTAAAATGATAACAATTCTTTCCCCAAAAAAACATTTCCACATTCTGACTGAACTGGCATCCTCAATACTATAAATATCGGGATTAAAACGAAATATATCTAAGGTTATAACAGAAAAAAATGACAATAATTCCTTTTTTAACCACTATTAAAGGCTACTAACCAAAAGATATCTAATATTCCCCAAATTCCTTCCTGAAGGTGTCGGCGATTTCACCCAGTGTAGCATAAACTTCCACAGCTGAGATTATATAGGGCATGGTATTTAAACCCTGCTTCACAGCATCTGTTAATGCAAGCAGAGCCTTTTCAACAGCTAAAGTATCGCGTTCTGCTCTGAGACTGATCAGTTTATCAATCTGTACCTTTCGAATAGAGTCGTCAACCCTGAAACCTTCAGGCTTAATTCCTTCGGCATCTACATATTTATTCACACCTACCAGAACATTTTCACCACTTTCAATCTCCGTCTGGTATTGATAGGCCGATGCCGCAATTTCATTCTGAATATACCCTTCCTCAATAGCGGCAACCGATCCTCCTTTGGAATCGATAATATCAATATATTTCCATGCTGCCGCTTCAACCTGATCAGTCAGCGCTTCTACAAAATAAGAGCCTGCCAGCGGATCGACTGTATCGGTTACACCACTTTCAAACGCAATAATCTGCTGGGTGCGAAGTGCCACTTTAGCTGCAGCTTCGGTAGGTAACGAAAGAGCCTCATCAAAACCGTTGGTATGAAGTGATTGAGTTCCACCAAGTACTGCTGCCATAGCCTGGTTGCTTACCCTGATCACATTATTAAGAGGTTGTTGAGCAGTTAATGTTGAACCACCTGTTTGGGTATGAAAACGGAGTTTTTGTGCAGCCGGATCAGTTGCACCTAGACTTTGGGTTAGTTTAGCCCACATTCTGCGCGCAGCCCTGAATTTTGCAATCTCTTCAAAGAAGTTATTATGGCAATTAAAAAAGAAAGACAGGCGTTTTGCAAATACATTAATATCTAAACCCTTCTGCATCGCTGCCTGAAGATATGCCTTCCCATTGGCCAGAGTAAATGCCAGTTCCTGTACTGCTGTTGAACCAGCCTCCCTGATATGATATCCTGAAATGGAAATGGTATTCCATTTTGGAAGTTCTGCACTGCAATATTCGAAAACATCAGTAATTAATCGCATTGAAGCTTTCGGAGGATATATATAGGTACCCCTTGCTGCATATTCTTTTAAAATATCATTCTGAATGGTTCCTGATATCTGCTTCAGATCAGCACCCTGCTTCTTTGCAAGGCATATATACATAGACAGCAGAATCGCGGCGGTTGCATTTATAGTCATTGAACTGGTAACTTTTTGAAGGTCGATCCCATCAAAAAGTATTTCCATATCCTTTAAAGAGTCTATTGCAACCCCAACCTTACCCACCTCTCCTTCAGACATCATGTGATCTGAATCGTAACCGATCTGGGTCGGAAGATCAAAAGCGACAGAAAGACCTGTGGTGCCTTGCGAAAGCAGGTAATGGTAGCGTTTGTTCGATTCAGATGCTGTAGAAAATCCCGCATATTGCCGCATTGTCCACATTCTGCCACGGTACATATCCTTCTGTATACCACGTGTAAATGGGAACTCTCCGGGCAGTTCAATACTTTTTGCTTCAGTATAGACTTCCTTTATTTCAATGCCGGAACTTGTTTTAATTTTTTTTTCGCTCATTCCTTTAAAATAAAGACTGCATATCTCCCTTCACAATGCTTAATGCCAGATCATAGGGGTTTTCTGTTTCCAGGTTCGCTAAATGGCTCAGAACTGCCCTGCTCAAATCGACAGCAGAAGCATTTTCAGGCAATGCATTCACTGCGCTGTTAATCATACTGATCGTATCTTCTTTCACCTGCTTAACGGTAGCCCATGCCCGGTCGCTGACATAGATCTGCTGCGAAATATTATGCTGATATTCAGCCCTGATATCTGAAATGATTAAACCCTGCATTTCACGGGCACTCATACCCGGTGTATGCAGCCGAATCAACATATTAGAAGGATTTACTCTTTCAAGAAATAAAACGGTCCTTTCATAAGCCTGAAGTCTGAGTGGCAAAGTATGTTTGAGTCCGGCCCTTTTAAGTTCCATTCTCTGAAAATTAAGCTTTTCACTCAGGTAGTTCTTTATGATGAACCATCCCGTGAAGAACACGATCAGTCCGGCGAGTGCATATTTCAGTATATCAAGTATAAATTCAGTTTCATTCATGGTTATGCAATTGTTAACAGATAGTCAAAATGCCTGTGGTCAAAACAAAAGTGAGCAATTTCACGTATATTTGTGATAAGATTTTAAAAGAATTATGAGTACAGAAACAGCAAATCTTGTTTCACCGGTCACTTTGACGGATGGTGCTAAAAAAGAAATCATAAAACTCATTCAGCAACAGGAGTTAGGTGAAGACTATGGATTACGCTTAGGAGTTGAGGGTGGTGGATGTGCCGGAATGAATTATGTACTTGGCTTTGATCAGCAGAAAGATGGTGATCAGGAGTATTTTATTGATGGAATCAGGGTTTTTATGCATAAAGCCCATGGATTATATCTGGCGGGCATGGAAGTGGATTTCAAAGACGGATTAAATGCCCGTGGCTTTACTTTTAGCAATCCGAACGCCAGCAGCACCTGTGGCTGCGGTACTTCATTCTCAGTTTAACAAAAATTTTGTAACATTTCATGAAGTCCTGCTGTCAAACCAGCAGGACTTTTTATATTTATACTATGGCTACAAAAATGAGTTATTCGGAAAATGTCAAAGTGGCGATGCAATCCGTTAAGGGTAACAAGCTACGGACATTTCTAACCGCTATTATCATTGCTATAGGACTAACCGCACTTGTCGGCATTTTGACTTCCATCGATGCCATTGAAGGCTCCCTGAATAATACCTTCTCCAGCATGGGTGCCAATTCATTTACAATCCGAAACCGGGGTATCGGGATTCGTATTGGAGGTGGGGGACAAAGACCAAAACGCTATAAATCAATAGATTACAGGCAAGCAACGGAATTTAAAAGCAGCTTCACTTTCCCTGCAATGATTTCTGTAAACGTATTTGCCTCATTCGGAGGTACTGTGAAATATGGTAATGAAAAAACCAATCCAAATATCTCTGTGCTTGGAGCAGATGAAAATTATATTCAATCTGCAGGATATAAACTGGCTGCAGGAAGAAATTTCTCTCAGTCGGAGTTAGAATTCGGTACTAGTGTCGTGATCATTGGGGATGAGATCAAAACACGCCTCTTCCCAAATGTCGATCCTATCAATAGAACAATCAGTATTGGAAACAACAAATTCAGGATCATAGGTATTTTGGCAGCGAAAGGATCCAGTGTTGGTTTTGGGGGTGATAAAATCTGTGTGATCCCGCTTTACAGAGCGAAACAGGTAATGACTATTCAGAACCCATCTTATACCATTTCGGTCATGAGTGATGATCCTTCTCAGATGGATGCAGCGATTGGTGAAGCCACCTCTCTCTTCAGAAACATCCGTAATCTGAAAGTTGCCGATGACAATAATTTTGAGATCACTAAAAGTGATGCCATTGCTCAAACTCTGGTCGATAATTTAAAATTTGTAAGAATCGGCGGTATTGTGATCGGTGCGATTACTTTAATTGGTGCAGCTATTGCCCTGATGAATATCATGATTGTTTCTGTGACCGAACGTACACGTGAAATCGGTATAAGGAAGGCTATTGGAGCGACTCCTATCGTGATCAGGCGTCAATTTCTTATTGAAGCAATCGTTATTTGTCTGATGGGAGGAATAACCGGTGTTTTTCTTGGCATTCTGATCGGCAACCTGCTCTCCATGGTTATGGGCGGTTCATTTATTATGCCATGGGGCTGGACGATTCTGGGCTTAACTTTATGTATTGGAGTTGGACTGATCTCCGGACTTTATCCTGCGGTAAAGGCAAGTAAAATGGACCCGGTGGAGTCTTTGAGATACGAGTAAAATGAGCAAAGATTAAGGAGTAAAGAGCAAGGAAGCTTAGGTTTAACTACCTTTTTCCATACTGATCTTCGTAATAAGACTGGTAGCTTCCTGATGTTACACTCTGCAACCATTCCTCATTTTGCAAATACCAGTCAACCGTTTTCTCCAACCCTTCCTTAAACTGTAAACTAGGTTTCCAGTCAAGATCCTTCTGGAGTTTTGTAGAATCAATTGCATACCGCAGATCATGCCCTGCACG
>CAZGCG010000245.1:0-5552 GCA_964524205.1 uncultured Sphingobacterium sp.
AAAGAGTTCTATATCAGTGTATTACTTGATCGTTCAAAAGGCCGTAACATCATTATGTACTCAACCGAAGGAGGTATGGATATAGAAGAGGTTGCAGAACATACTCCTCATCTTATTTTCAAAGAAGAAATTGACCCTAAGGTTGGTCTTCAGGGATTTCAGGCACGTAAAATCGCCTTCAATCTTGGATTAAGCGGTGATGCTTTTAAAGACATGATCAAGTTCATTGCAGCATTGTACAAAGCTTATGAAGGAACCGATTCTTCTATGTTTGAGATCAATCCTGTTTTAAAAACATCTGATAATAAAATACTTGCAGTTGATGCAAAAGTAAATCTTGATGATAATGGTTTATTCCGTCATCCGGATTATGCAGCTATGCGCGACACCAGTGAAGAAGATCCAACCGAAGTTGAAGCAAGCAAATCAAATCTGAACTACGTAAAGTTAGATGGTAATGTTGGTTGTATGGTTAATGGTGCCGGACTAGCAATGGCTACCATGGATATCATTAAACTTGCAGGCGGTGAGCCGGCAAACTTCCTGGATGTAGGTGGAACTGCCAATGCTGAGACTGTAAAAGCAGGATTTAATATCATACTTTCAGATCCGAATGTAAAAGCAATCCTGATCAATATCTTCGGTGGTATTGTACGCTGCGACCGTGTAGCTCAGGGTGTGATTGATGCTTACAAGGAAATAGGAAATATTCCGGTACCGATCATTGTTCGTTTGCAAGGAACTAACGCTGTAGAAGCTAAAAAACTGATTGATGAATCAGGATTAAAGGTTTATTCAGCGATTCTTTTAAAAGAAGCAGCTGCACTCGTAACTAAGGTATTGGAGGAGTAGAGTAGTAAAGGAAATAGGGAATAGGGAATAGGGAATAGATACCCAATAGCTATTGGGGGAATGGATTGTGATTGATAAAGTAAAAGCCGCTGATATTTTCATATCAGCGGCTTTGTTGTAAAAAGAGAGTTGAGGTTTGAATCAGACCCTGTAGCTTTTTCTGCTTCCTTAAGAACCTGTCATGCAAGGCTTGTATCAACGGGGAGAGTAAAATCTACCAGAGGGAATTCATTATTAGGCAGGCTACCAAAATCCTTAATATTTGAGGGCTAATATGATAAAATATACAGAGTTAAAATCGCGGGTTCTACTGAAACTAGATCTTAATTTCACCCAAATATAAGCTGTCAGACTGCCGGCTTCTGTCGGCAGCAACGAAGGCCATATACAAATGAATTACAGATCCGGGTTTAAAGTCTTTAGGCAAAGTTAAATGATCAGAACCCACTTTTCTGAATTGTCCGATAAGATTATAATAAGCCATTTCAGCTTTGATATTATAGGCAAGAAGCATAACCTGATCATGATCAAATGATTGGCCAAATCCTTCGGGATTCCAGGTAAAAGTTAATTCATCGGGGCGGTTAAAATTAAATGCTGCATGTTCAGACATTGGAAGTTCACCGTAACTAACCTTCATCAATGCAGGGTCGATAATAATAGTATTATCAACTACTTTCAATACATTTTTTAACAGATATGATTTAGCAGACACAAAACCCTCGGATCGCTCACCGTATCCTTTAAAGCCTACACGCACGAAACTAAGCAATGGTTTAAGCCATACCTGGGCGGCTGCAAATTTACGACGGTTCAGTGTTTCTTTCTGACTAATTACCCTTGTTCGATTTTTGTATGGGCCCTTTAAATAAGGTATTCCATTTCTTGAGGATCCAATAACTGTACCTACTTTTCCTATGACAGGACCTAAAAGACCAGCTGTTAATCTTCCCATAATAAAAAGATAATATACTGAATATAAGAAGATTGTGGTAAAAATGCAAATAAAAATATATTGAAATATAGGTTAAACTATAATAAAAAACAGGTTTTAACCGAGTTTTATCCCTCTTTGATCCCTGTTTTATCCCTGTTTTATCCCTGTTTTATACGAAGAAAGAGCAACAAAAAAGGGAGCACGAGGCTCCCTTTTCTTAATTATAATGATAATGATCTATTTTACAGAATCAACGACAGCTTTAAACGCTTCAGGATGGTTCATAGCCAAATCAGCTAAAACTTTGCGGTTTAATCCGTTTCCTTTTGCAGTTAATTTACCCATTAATACAGAGTAAGATAGTCCGTGCTGACGTGCACCAGCGTTAATACGCTGAATCCACAAAGCTCTGAATTCTCTTTTCTTGGTTTTACGGTCACGGTAAGCATATTGCAAACCTTTCTCGACTGTGTTTTTAGCAACGGTAAAAACCTTGCTTCTTGATCCCCAATAGCCTTTGGCTAAATCTAAGACCTTTTTTCTTCTTCTTCTTGACGCTACTGCGTTAACCGAACGTGGCATGTTGTGTTGTTTTTTGGTAAGCGGTGTTCCTGGTAAGAAACTTTAAAACCTGATACCTGGTTAAATTAATTTGTTAATTATTTGCCGATTGTAAGCATACGTTTTACGTTGCCCATATCTGCGTCAGAAACTAAACTTGTCTGACCTAAAGCGCGCTTACGCTTGTTGCTCATCTTGGTTAAGATGTGGCTCTTGAAAGCGTTCTTTCTTTTGATTTTACCTGTTCCAGTAAGCTTAAAACGCTTTTTTGCACTGGAGCACGTTTTCATTTTTGGCATAACTCTATTATATTTATTTGTCTATTATTCTATTTGTCTATTTGTCTATTATTCGATTTGTCAATGGTAATACGCCCTAATTGACAAATCGACAAATCCGATAGCTATCGGATAACAAATTATTTTTTCCCAGCATGTTTAGGAGCAACGGTCAAAAACATCCGTTTTCCTTCCAGCTTAGGAAGCTGTTCTACTTTACCAACATCCTCCAATGCCTGTGCAAATTTCAATAAAAGGATCTCTCCCTGCTCTTTGTACACAATTGCACGGCCTTTGAAATGAACATAAGCACGTACTTTCTCACCATTTTCAAGGAAACCTATCGCATGTTTCAGTTTGAACTGAAAATCATGATCATTGGTATTAGGTCCAAAACGGATCTCTTTAATGACCGTTTGTTTTGCATTGGACTTAATTTCCTTCATCTTTTTCTTCTGCTCGTAGATAAATTTGTTGTAATCAACAATTTTACATACAGGCGGAACTGCATTCGGGGAAATCTCAACAAGGTCAAGATCCTGTTCAATAGCCATAGCTAAGGCTTCTCTGAACGGATAAATTCCAGTTTCCACGTTATCACCAGTTAAGCGCACTTCAGGCGCTCTGATCAAATCATTGATCTTGTGTTCTGCTTCTTTCTTTTTAAACGGAGGTCGTGGTCCTCTGTTAAAGCCTGGTCTTCCTAATGCCAAATTATATTTACTTAAATTGTTATTTCTTTAACTAATTGATTACTAAACTCTTCTATCTTCATACTTCCTACATCTCCCTGTCCATGCCTTCTAACAGAAACCATGCCTTCATTCATTTCCTTCTCCCCAATTATGAGCATGTAAGGTATCTTTTTCACTTCCGCATCTCTTATTTTGCGGCCAATCTTCTCGTCACGAGAGTCAATCAAGCCGCGAATATCGGAATTATTAAGCGATTCTAAAACTTTTTTTGCATAATCCTCATATTTTTCGGAGATAGGAAGAACGATAAATTGTTCAGGTGTTAACCATAATGGAAATTCTCCGGCACAGTGCTCGATCAATACGGCAACAAAGCGCTCAAGTGAGCCGAAAGGTGCCCTGTGAATCATCACCGGACGATGCTTCTGATTATCGCTTCCGGTATATTCCAGTTCAAAACGTTCAGGTAAATTATAATCAACCTGAATGGTACCCAACTGCCACTTTCTTCCAAGTGCATCCTTCACCATAAAGTCGAGTTTTGGCCCATAAAATGCAGCCTCTCCCAATTCTACTACTGTTGTCAAGCCCTTTTCCTCTGCTGCTTCAATGATTGCAGATTCGGCAAGCTGCCAGTTTTCATCAGTACCAATATATTTCGCTTTGTTTTCCGGATCACGAAGAGAGATCTGTGCAGTGTAATTGTCAAAGCCCAAAGCTTTGAATACATAAAGCACAAGATCAATCACTTTTTTAAATTCTTCCTTTACCTGATCAGGGCGGCAAAATAAATGTGCATCATCCTGAGTAAAGCCACGAACACGGGTCAAACCATGCAATTCACCGCTTTGTTCGTACCGGTAAACGGTGCCAAACTCTGCATACCTGACCGGAAGATCCTTGTAGGACCGAGGCTTGGTTTTATAGATCTCACAATGGTGAGGACAGTTCATCGGTTTTAAAAAGAACTCCTCGCCTTCCTGAGGTGTTTTTATAGGCTGAAATGAATCAGCACCATATTTTTCATAATGGCCAGAAGTAATATAGAGGTTCTTATGGCCTATATGCGGGGTAATTACCTGCTCATATCCAGATTTAACCTGTGCCCGCTGAAGGAAATTCACCAGCTTTTCCCTAAGTGCTGTACCTTTTGGGAGCCATAAGGGCAATCCCATGCCCACCTTATCTGAAAATGCAAACAGCTCCAGTTCCTTACCCAATTTACGGTGGTCACGCTTTTTTGCCTCTTCAATCATATGAAGATAATCAGTCAGCTCACTTTGCTTAGGATAGGTTACTCCATAAATACGGGTCAATTGCTTTCTGCTCTCATCCCCTCTCCAGTATGCACCGGCAACATTCATCAGCTTTACGGCTTTAATGAATCCTGTATTCGGAATATGTGGTCCGCGACACAGATCAGTAAAATTTCCCTGTGTATAAAAAGTTATTGAACCATCACTAAGATCTTTGATCAAATCCAGCTTATATTCGTCATCCTTTTCTGTAAAATATTTAATGGCATCAGCTTTGGAAACTGCTTGCCTTGAGAAATCAGATTTTTGTCTCGCAAGTTCAAGGATCTTATCTTCAATCTGCTTAAAGTCATCAGAAGAGAATTCACGGTCGCCAAAGTCAACATCGTAGTAAAATCCGGTTTCAATTGCCGGACCAATACCAAACTTGGTACCCGGATATAAGGATTCAAGAGCCTCTGCCATTAAGTGCGCAGATGAATGCCAGAAGGTAGCTTTTCCATCCTGATCATTCCACGTAAGTAATTTTACTGCTGAATCTGATTCAATTGGGCGATTTGAATCCCATACTTGCCCGTTAACCTCTGCTGCTAAAACATTTCTGGCTAATCCTTCAGAAATTGAAAGTGCAATTTGATGTGCTGTGGTTCCCTGCTCATATTCACGAACAGAACCATCAGGAAGAGTAATCTTGATCATCTACAAAATGATTTATATGTTATAATTTAAAGTATTCAAACGATCACCTACAAAGTGATCTTCAATTCAGAAGCGAAAATAGGATATTTTAAGGGAATTTCATGAATATTACCATCGAAATGTAATTTTATAAGTATAAAAGTACTTTAATACTTTTATTGTATTACATTTGATTCATAAACTAATTCAGCACAATATGGAAACCCTGGAAAACAATTTCATCAACGTAACCCTGATTGAACCTAAATTAAAACACCCTACTATATTCAGGGTT
>CAZGCG010000246.1:0-5552 GCA_964524205.1 uncultured Sphingobacterium sp.
ATAAACGGATGAAAAAGAGTATTAAATTCGATATAAAAGAAGATTATTTAAGCACCTTTGATGGTTTTCTGGACGAAATTGTTTCCGGAAACTTATTGGATTCTTCAACAATTGGAGCGTTTTCTGTCCTTTGCTTTCAGGTTATTGAATACTTGAAGATGCATGAAGCCGGGAAAGCCAATATTGAAGTTACAGCTTCAACAGATAGTATTTGGGTAAATTGGACCATTGAACAGGAAGCTTATTATCCTTTTAAAAATTGGATGCAGACAGAGGGAAAGGATTACTTCAACAGTTTGAATAGTATTTTCATGTTTCAGGACGAGAATTATCAATTCGGATTCGAGCTGCAATTTACCGGACTTCAGCAAAAACTCACCGCATCAAGAAGGCTCCATTTGGTAAGCTATCTTGGAAATAAAAAACATAAGCATATTAATTCATGATTCATTTTGTAGGAATTGATGTTGAAGTGCCTTCCCGGCTTGGCCACCTTAATAAGCGATGGATTGACTCGATCGTCGAAAAATTTGGAAAAAAGACTGGTGAAGTCTTTTTTTTGTTTTGTTCGGACAATTATTTGCTTGGCATGAACCAAACCTTTTTGGATCATGATACTTTCACTGACATTATAACGTTCGATTTATCAGAATTTGATGATTTTCTCAGCGGAGAACTCTATATTAGCCTCGAACGAGTGATCGAAAATGCTGAATATCAGAATATTAACTTTATTGATGAGCTTGATAGGGTTATGATACACGGTGTTTTACATTTGTTGGGATTCAATGATAAAACCGGGGAGGAGCAATACGAAATGAGGAAGCAGGAAGATATTTGTTTATCTTTGCGGACTTGAATCGTTTAGAATCAAACACTTATATTTTGGTTTCACGTGAAACGTTGATTTATGCTTTTTGAAAAATATGATGTTATAGTTGTTGGAGCAGGCCATGCCGGTTCGGAAGCTGCTGCAGCTGCCGCAAACATGGGGAGCAAGGTTTTGCTGATCACAATGAATCTTCAATCAATTGCCCAGATGTCGTGCAATCCTGCGATGGGAGGAATTGCAAAGGGGCAGATTGTGCGTGAGATTGATGCGCTTGGTGGGTATTCCGGTTTAGTAACTGATCGTACAATGATACAGTTTCGGATGCTTAACAAATCAAAAGGTCCGGCAATGTGGAGTCCAAGGGCACAAAGTGACAGAATGCAGTTTTCGCTTGAATGGCGTCGTATGTTAGAAGAAACCAAAAATGTTGATTTCTGGCAGGATACTGTTACCGGCTTAATGGTAAATGAAGGAAAAGTTCACGGTGTCTTCACTTCAATGGGAATGCGTATCGAAGCCAGAAGTGTTATTCTAACGAACGGAACTTTTTTAAACGGAATCATTCACATTGGCGAAAAGTCTTTTGGTGGCGGCAGGATGGGAGATAAGGCAAGCAAAGGCATTACAGAGCAACTGATAGAACTTGGTTTCCAGTCAAGCCGGATGAAAACAGGCACCCCGGTTCGTATTGATGGGCGAACAATTGATTTTTCGCGCTTGACGGAACAAAAAGGTGATGAGCAGGTTCAGGGTTTTTCATATTTGGAACCAGCCAAATTAAACCAACAAAGAAGTTGTTGGATGGCCTATACTTCAAAAAAAGTGCACCAGACTTTACGCAAAGGTTTTCATCTTAGTCCTATGTTCTCGGGACGAATTGAAGGTGTGGGGCCACGGTATTGTCCGAGTATTGAAGATAAAATTGAACGATTTAGTGGTAAAGATGCGCATCAGTTATTTGTTGAACCTGAAGGGTGGAATACAATTGAGTACTACTTGAATGGTTTCAGTTCATCTTTGCCGGATGATGTTCAGCTGATGGCTTTACGCCAAATCGAGGGTTTTGAGAATGCAAAAATCTTCAGACCGGGATATGCCATCGAGTATGATTATTTCCCGCCTGAACAACTTCAACACACCCTTGAAACAAAATTGATCAGTAATCTATATTTCGCCGGTCAGATAAATGGAACTACCGGTTATGAAGAAGCTGCTGCACAAGGTTTGATGGCTGGTATCAATGCACATCTAAAAGTCAACGAAGCTTCGCCCCTTGTATTAGGGCGTTCACAGGCCTATATCGGTGTCTTGATTGATGACCTGATAACAAAAGGTGTAGATGAACCATACCGAATGTTTACAAGTAGAGCAGAGTACCGTATCCTTTTACGTCAAGATAATGCCGACGCACGCCTGACAGAGCTTTCTTACAAACTTGGACTCGCAAGTAAGGATCGTTTCGAAAAGTTTAAGGAAAAAGAACAAGATATTGTCGGAGTGATTGACAAGCTGAACCAGATCAGTATAAGCCCGATGCAACTGAATAGTTTCCTGGATGAAGCAGGTACAAGTCAGATAACCCAGAAACAAAAACTTTCAAATCTACTTCTTCGTCCCCAAATTGGTATTCATGCACTTACGAACGTGATTCCGGAAATCAGGGACGAATTTGAAAAGTATAGTCAGGAAGTACTCGAATCAGCAGAAATTTTGGTTAAGTATGAAGGCTATATTCAAAAAGAGCAGGAAATTGCAGATAAATTATCAAGATTAGAAGATGTAAGGTTGAAGCCCGATTTTGATTATCATTCTTTGCAATCCCTCTCCTATGAATCCCGCGAGAAGCTCACTAAAATTAAACCCGAAAGCCTGGGACAAGCAGCAAGGATAAGTGGAATTTCTCCTTCAGATATTTCTGTATTAGCCGTATTCTTAGGACGTTAGAAACTGGTTTCACGTGAAACAAATAGTATGAATCAACACAAAAATTGCCCAATCTGTCAAAGTAATCACTTTGTTGAGTATTTAACTGTAAATGACTATTTTTTAACAAATGAGGAGTTTCATTTACAAAAATGTGTGAGTTGTGGGTTTATTGTGACCAACCCATTCCCAACATCCGATGAAATTGGAAGGTATTATCAGTCTGAGCAATATTATAGTCATCCGGATAAGAAGAACTCTTTGATGTCGCGGATTTATAACTTCATTAAGTCATTAAATATTGATTATAAATATAAAGTTGCAACCAGCGGATTAATTGCAGGTACAATATTAGATATTGGATGCGGTTCGGGTGATTTTTTACTTAAAGCGAAAAACAATGATTGGAAGATTAGAGGGATTGAACCAGACGATCGTGCTGCCAGATTCTCTGAATCTTCACTTGGGATAAATATTATTCATCCAAAACAAATTGTGGAGCTGGAAAATACACAGTTTGATGTGATAACTCTTTGGCATGTTTTAGAACATGTTGAAGATATAAACGAACAGGCAAGACAATTGAAACGCTTGTTAAAAACAAACGGCAGATTGGTCATTGCATTACCGAATATTAATAGTTTTGATGCACAATACTATGGTAAAAAATGGGCAGGACTTGATGTTCCCCGGCATCTATATCATTTTTCGTTTCAGAATATTCGTCAATTAATGGAAAATCATGGTTTTAAATTCCTAAAACGTGAGCCCCTTTTATTCGATGCATATTATATTTCATTGCTTAGTCAAAGATACCGCTCACGCTTTTTGTATCCTGTTCTGGCAGTTCTTTTAGGTCTTATATCTAATCTAAAAGCCAAAAAATCAAGAGAGTACTCAAGTAATATCTACATATTTTATTTGCCGGAAATAGTCAAATAACTTGTTTTTTGCAAAGATCTGTATTTGGATTTCAGTAGTTTAGGAGAAACCAATTTTATTAAAATGTTCAGAAAAAATGTCGTTTCGCTTTTTCTGTTTGTTCTGTTGGCGGCTTTTTTACTAGCCTTTACGTATATTGTAAGAAATGCTGATAGCCCGCAAAAAACAGCTCAGCAATTGGGAAATCTGATTTCTGAACGTAATGATGTGATTCGCCGGGTTTCTGATTCATTAAGCAAGGAAGTTCTTTTCCTAAAGCCGTCATCAAATCTTTTCGAAAGCCGCGTTTCAGCATTGATTCCTAAATTGGATGAAAATGTAAACGTTGCAATTTATGATAATCATGAATTACGGTTTTGGAGTGGTCATCAATATTTTCCCAATTTTAATTCTTTCAACCAATTACATGATGGGGTTTTTAATGATCCCATATCACAAAGTATCTACCTCATTGGTGATACCGCTTTTGATTCGTACAGAATTATTGTTTTCGAACTGATATATGAACGACATTTAATTGAAAACCAACTTATTACAAATGGATTTTCGCCTCTCTATAAGCAATTCGCCAGTAATTATTCTGCAGAAATTAATACTTCTGAGGGTGAGGGAGTTTATGATACTCAAAGTAAGTTGGTTTTCAGAATAGCAAAAACAGACCGGTCAAAAACCAATTCATCCGACAAAACAACATTAACATTACTATTTTTTTTGCTCATTACAATAAGCCTGCTGTATTTCTTTGGTGCAAGAGTTCTTAGTGGTTTCAGGAAATGGCAAAAAAGCCTGATATTTTTAGCGTTTGTATTGGTCCTTCCAATTTTAGTTACAAGTTCAGGTATTTTTGAAACTTTATTCGGATCCAAAAATTATAATTCGAATTTCATTTTTCAAAACCTTGCAATCCCGTCATTACTAGTCTTCGCACATGGCTTTTTGAGCTTTTCAATTTTCGTAATTACTAGTAATGATTTTACCGCTAAACCAGGGAAACCATGGTTTACAATATTCACAGTCTTTCTTGCAACGATAATATCAATTATCCAGTTTCTGGTAGTAAATGAAATTTTCCAGACTTTCGGGGCTTCCTTCACGCTTTCAAAGATTCTTAGCATTAACACACTTGATATTATTTTTATAGTAAGTGTTGCTCTTTTCAGTTGTGCCAATATTCTTCTCTTACTTTATTGGGGTAATGCATTCAACTTTTCGTTTTTATCAAAACGATACCACTTGCTATTAAGTTTTGCTATTGTATTGCTATTCAGCTTTATTAGTCTATTTCTTAACTTTTCATTTGCGCTCTTGGTCTTTAGCTGCACGACAATTTTATTTCTTTTTATAACCGCTGGATTATCGAAATCCACTAAGCACACATGGTTTTTAAGTGTTATAGGACTGATCATAATTTTCTCAATTCAACTTACCTACGCAGCCTATCAAAGTACTATAAAATTCAGCTTGCAGAATCAGCAACTGTCTGCCCAGCAACTTAGTTTGGAGAACGACCCTTTGTTTGAATATCTCTGGCGGCAAACTTCTCAGGCTTTAAAGGACGATCAGCATATCTCCGATTTCCTGCTAAATTCAAAACAAGGAGATACCCTAAATGAATCCGACTTGTCCACATATCTGAAGAACCGGATTCTTCCTGACTATTTCAAAAAGTATGATATTGAGATAACAACATGCTACTCAGATAGTTATTTGTTAATGGGTAATCAAAGTCAGAAAACGCACTGCAACACTTATTTTCAGGAACTACTCAAAGCCGGAGGCACTGCCACCGAACAAGACGGACTATTTCTGATGAAGAACAACCTCCAGGGCATCTATTATCTAGCAAACGTACCTT
>CAZGCG010000247.1:0-5531 GCA_964524205.1 uncultured Sphingobacterium sp.
AGATCGATCATGTTTTCCCAGATATCTCCCGAGTGGCGTTTGTTTACCAGAATCTGATCATTTTTTAATGCCAGAACATAATTGAAATACCGTTCTCTGCTTTTTTGAGCTTTTATTTTGACAGGCAGTTCATTGATTCTATTTTTCAGGCGTGCTTCACAGGAAATTTGCAGTGGACATATCGGACAATCCGGATTTTTGGGTTTGCATTGTAAGGAACCAAACTCCATCATAGCCTGATTAAAAATTCCGGCTTGTTTCTGATCAAGAAGTTCATTTGCTAAATCAGTAAAGATCTTTTTTCCTTTACCCGTATTAATCGGAGTATCAATCCCAAAGTATCTGGACAACAGTCTGAAGACATTCCCATCAACAACAGCTTTTGCTTCATTGGATGAAAATGATGAGATGGCAGCGGCTGTATATTCCCCGATTCCCTTCAAACGGATCAGGGAATCATAATTTTTAGGAAAGTAACCAGCATATTCCTCCATCACTGCCTGTGAAGTTTGATGCATATTTCTGCCTCTTGAGTAATACCCCAGTCCCTGCCAGAGTTTTAAAATTTCCTCTTCAGTGGCCGAAGCAAAATGTTCTACTGTTGGATATTTTTCAGCAAAACGATTAAAATAGGGCATTCCCTGCTCAACGCGGGTCTGCTGCATGATTATTTCGGATAGCCAGATAATATAAGGATCGTATGTATTTCTCCAGGGAAGATCCCTTTTATGCTTTTGGTACCAGTCAATAATTTCTTCAGAAAACTTCATTGCTCTTGAGCGGATTTTACTCATTTAAGCAGCAAAAATACCTTACTATTTGTTTTATAGCGACTTGGTTTGAAAAAAAAGCAGATTTATTTCCCAAATTGAATTAAAACCAATACTTTTGCAACCCCAAATCAATTAGAATAACAGTACAAAAAATTAAAGAAAATAGATATGACCAAGGCAGAAATCATTACAGAGATCTCTAACAAAACAGGAATTGAAAAGGTAGATGTTCAGGAAGCTATAGAAGCGTTTTTTAAAGTTGTCAAAAATTCAATGGTAAATGGCGAGAATGTTTACGTAAGAGGTTTTGGTAGCTTTGTAGTGAAGAAGAGAGCAAAGAAAACTGCTCGTAATATTTCAAAAAATACAGCAATCATTATCCCTGAGCATTTCGTTCCAAGTTTCAAACCAGCCAAGGTTTTTGTTGAGAAGGTAAAAGGCGGTAACAAATAATCATTTATTCAGTCGGGAATGTTACAAAGAAAGCAGATTATAGTTATAGGTTCAGTAGTAGTACTGATGGGCCTGATGCTTTCTTTAGATATTCAGGGTTTGGTTAAACCCAATGAAGGTGCTGCTGCTACAAGTGCATCTGGCCCTGCTCAAGCAGCAAAAGTTAAAGAAGTTTCATTAGAAGATATTTCTTTAACTGCGAAAGAAAGTTTAAATGCCAATCTTAAAAAGCAGATTACGGATCTTGAGGCACAATTAAAAAGCTCATCTGAATCTGAAAAGCTAAGTATTCAAAAGCAGCTTGCCCAGCAATGGGATGATGTAAATCAAACTACTCCGGCAGCTTTTTATTATGAATTAATAGCTGAAAAGGAACCGAATTTTGATTCATGGCTTAAGGCAGGTGATAAATTTACAGATGCCTATCAGCAAAGCATGGATACTCTTGTTCAGCCTGCCCTTGTTCAAAAGGCTATCAGTTCTTATCAAAAGGCTGATAAAATTAAGCCGAACACTCTGGAAGTTAAAACAGGATTAGGAATAGCTTACGTTACAGGAACCCCAAATCCTATGCAGGGAATTACCTTGTTGCTGGACGTAGTAAAACAGGATCCGAAAAATTTAAAGGCTAACCTGAACCTGGGCTTGTTTTCAATGAAATCAGGTCAGTTCGATAAGGCAGTTGAGCGTTTCAAAACGGTTATTGATATTGCTCCAAGTGCTGAAGCATGGTTTTACCTGGCTTCAAGTTATGAGAACATGGATAGGAAGTCTGACGCGATTGCAGCCTATCTGAAAACTAAAGAAATCGCAGCTGACCCGAACATGAGCACGTTTGTGGACAGGAAAGTAAACGAATTAAGTAATTAGATTATAAAACATTTTAAAAAACAACATTATGCCAAGCGGTAAGAAAAGAAAAAGACATAAAATGGCTACTCACAAGCGTAAAAAACGCTTAAGAAAAAACAGACATAAGAAAAAATAGTCTGATTTTTAATCTGTTCTTTATGTTCGGATTAATCGCAGACTTATAAATTTTTTAAACCTCCCGCTTAATTGCGCCGGAGGTTTAAATCATTTGTTTGTTTTTATTTATTTCCTAGTTTTAAACGTATACCGGTTTTCTTAACCGGTGTCTTAAATTTAGCCATTGGTAAAGGAATTAATTATCAATTCATCCCCTAGTGGGGTTACTATTGCTTTACTGCAAGACAAGCAACTCGTAGAATTAAACACCGAGCAGGTCAGCAACAATTATGCTGTTGGCGATATTTATTTAGGCAAGATCAAAAAGATCATGCCCGGATTAAATGCTGCATTTGTTGATGTAGGCTATGAAAAAGATGCTTTTTTGCATTATCTGGATCTTGGACCACAGGTTCAATCGCTGCTAAAGCTTACAAAAATTGTAAAGAATGGCAGTTATAAAGATAAACTGCTCAATAGTTTCAGACTTGAAACGGATATCAGTAAATCCGGTAAAGTCTCAGAGATACTGAACCGGAACATGCTGCTTCCCGTTCAGATCGCCAAAGAACCAATCTCAACCAAGGGTCCGCGCTTAAGCTCAGATCTTTCAATTGCAGGTCGTTTCGCCGTTCTTGTCCCTTTTTCGGATGTTATTTCAATTTCCAAAAAGATTAAGAGTAATACAGAGCGTAATCGTCTTAAGAAAATTGTAGAGAGTATTAAGCCGAAGAATTTCGGGGTTATTATTCGTACGGTTTCTGAAGGGAAAGGCGTTGCTGAATTACAAAAGGATCTGCTTGATTTGATTGACAAGTGGGAAAAATTTACTACCCGCCTTCCGAATACTGAGCCTTCGAAGAAGATTCTTGGAGAAATGGGACGTACTTCTACAATTCTTCGTGATATTCTGAATACTGATTTTACGAATATTCATATCGGAGATCCTGCATTATTTGAGGAGATCAGATCTTATGTCCATGAGATCTCTCCCGAAATGGAAAAGATCGTTAAACAGTACCGTGGTAAAGAGCCGATATTCGAACATTTTGGTATTGAAAAGCAAATCAAATCAGCATTTGGACGTACTGTAAATCTGCCGGGAGGAGCTTATCTCGTTGTTGAACATACTGAAGCATTACATGTTATTGATGTAAACAGTGGTAACCGTACAGCAAATACCGAGAATCAGGAGCAAAATGCGCTGATGATCAATATGGAAGCTGCTAAGGAAATAGCCCGTCAGTTACGTTTGCGTGATATGGGTGGTATTGTGGTAATTGATTTTATCGATATGCACAAACCTCAGAACCGAAAAGAGTTGTTTGATCATCTTAAGGATCTGATGTTACTTGATCGTGCTAAGCATACCATTTTGCCTCCAAGCAAATTCGGTTTGGTACAATTAACCCGTCAGCGTGTAAGGCCTGAAATGAATATCGTAACCAATGAGAAATGTCCTGCCTGTGATGGTACAGGAGAGATCAAAGCGAGTATCATTTTAATGGACGATATAGAGAACAACCTGAACTATATTCTCAATGAGCAGAATGAGCGCAGCGTCACTTTATGTGTTCATCCTTATATCGAAGCCTATATTAAAAAAGGACTTTTCTCAATCCAGTGTAAATGGTTCTTTAAATTCAGTAAGTGGATCAAGGTTAAGGCTGTGCCTTCTTATTACTTAACTGAATTCCATTTTCTGAATTCTAAAGAAGAAGAGATTAAGCTATAATTAGTAATCCGATAACTATCGGATGAGGAAATTAGCAAATTAGTAAATGTCTAGATTAAAATTTCATCTGCACATTTACTAATTTGCATTTGCTAATTTACAAATTCTCACATTTGCTAATTCTTAAATTTGCTAATTTGCTAATTTTCACATTTGCTAATTTATTCCATGGCTAAAACCCGTTCCGCTTATTTTTGTCAGAGTTGTGGATACGAATCTGCAAAATGGTTAGGTAAATGCCCTTCCTGTAACCAGTGGAATACTTTTGTAGAGGAGATCATAGAAAAACCAGGGGCTTCTGTTCCTGACTGGAAGAGTGGTTCTACCAGCACCCAGCGTTCCAATAAACCGGCGGCAATTCATGAAATTGTTTATTCTGAGGAGAATCGTTTGATTACTCCGGATAAGGAACTGAACCGGGTTTTGGGCGGAGGGATTGTAAGCGGATCTATAATATTAATTGGAGGTGAACCGGGTATTGGTAAATCTACGCTCATGCTCCAGGTTGCGCTCAATTTACCGGGTTTGAAAGTACTTTATGTATCTGGTGAGGAAAGTGAACAACAGATCAAGATGCGGGCTGAAAGATTGGGCCCAGCGGCAGGTTTGAAAAATGCTGCCTCCTCAGATACTTATATTCTTACCGAGACTTCCACACAAAATATATTCAAACAGATCGAAATTCTGCAACCAGACCTGCTTGTAATTGATTCCATACAAACCTTGTATTCAGCTCATATAGAATCAACTCCTGGTAGTGTTTCGCAGGTAAGGGAATGTACTGCCGAACTGCTGCGTTTTGCAAAGGAAAGCGGAACTCCGGTATTTCTTATCGGGCATATCACAAAGGACGGAATGATTGCCGGACCAAAGATTCTGGAGCATATGGTTGATACTGTTTTGCAGTTTGAAGGCGACAGGCATCATGTTTACCGGATATTGAGAGCGGTTAAGAACCGCTTTGGTTCTGCCTCAGAACTTGGTATTTATGAAATGCAGGGCAGCGGACTCAGAGAGGTATCAAATCCTTCTGAAATTCTGCTTTCCCAAAGGGATGAACCACTTAGCGGCATCACCATTTCGGCTATGCTCGAGGGCCTCAGACCCATGTTGATAGAAACTCAGGCATTGGTTAGTGTTTCGGCATACGGAACGCCTCAGCGCTCTGCAACTGGCTTTGATACAAAGAGATTGAACATGCTGCTTGCAGTTTTGGAAAAACGATGTGGATTTAAATTAAGTGCAAAAGATGTTTTTCTGAATATTGCCGGCGGATTAAGGGTTGAAGATCCGGCAATAGATCTTGCAGTTGTAGTTGCAATAATTTCCTCTCATGAGGATATGCCAGTAGATTCCAAGATCTGTTTTGCTGCAGAAGTGGGTTTATCTGGAGAGATCAGGGCAGTGAACAGGATCGAACAGCGGATCGCTGAAGCTGAGAAACTTGGCTTCGAGCAAATTTTTATTTCAAAATATAATCTTCCTGCAGGGCGGGGTGTAAAATCAGAGCCTGAATGGCAGAAATATAAAATTAAGATCAAAACCGTAGCTAAGGTTGAAGAAGTATTCAATGCTTTGTTTGGATAGGTGGGACGGGAGAC
>CAZGCG010000248.1:0-5527 GCA_964524205.1 uncultured Sphingobacterium sp.
GGAAATAGGAAATAGGAAATGGGGAATGGAGAGTTGAGAATGGAGAATTACGAATTACGAATTACGGAAAAAGAACCAGGAACCAAGGCTCGGAAATAGGAAATAAGGAGTAGGATATAGGGATCCGAGATACCTGATACCTCATACCTGACACCTGATACCTGAGACCTCACACCTGATACCAAAAAACACAAAATGAAAAAAATATCATTCTTACTCGTACTTGCCTTCGTTTGTATGCTTTCTGTTGCGTACTCAGCAGATGGGCCTTCTGTTTACAAAGTCAAAAAGCTCAAAAGTTCAATGACAATTGATGCTAACTGGGATAAGGCGCAGTGGAAGAAGGTAAAGGAAATTCCAATTGTGAATTTTATGGGGAAGTTGCCTGCATTTCAGCCGGTGGTCACAGCAAAAATGATATATGATAAAGAGAATGTTTATCTGATCTATAAAGTTGAAGACCGGCATGTCCGGATTCAGAATACGAAGTTTAACAGCTCTGTGTCTACTGATGCCTGCGTTGAATTCTTTTTCTCACCCGATAAGGAATGGCCATTGAGATATTTCAATCTTGAGATCAATGCCGGTGGAACAGCAGTTATGGCCTATCATAAGGATGGCAAACGGACTAATGTGAAGGAAGAAGATTTTAATGTAGAGGTAGCCCATACCTTACCAAAAAAACTTGAACAAGAGATTTCTGAACCTGTAACCTGGTTCCTTGAATTCAAAATGCCGCTCTCTTTGATTTCAAAATATGCAAATTATACTCAGCCGGCAAAAGGGGTTAAATGGAAAGCCAATTTCTATAAAACATCAAGCCGTAGCACTAATCCGCATTATATAACCTGGAATGTTGTTCAAAATCCTGTTCCACAGTTTCATCTTCCGCAATATTTTGGTACTTTGATATTCAAATAATCCCTTAGAGGCGAGATAAACCCATTAAAATAAATCAGATGAAAAGTGCTGACTATTCAAGACGACAGTTTCTTAAAAAGAACTCTTTTGCGGGATTAGGTACAATGATAGGAATCGGGCTAAGTCCGGAGATTCTGGCTTCAGATAGGATTGCTGAAGCAGGGCAAACGGAATCCCTTAGTGAAAAACTTTTTATCGAAGGAACAATCGATCAGCTTGGAGGAATGTCACTTCCCGATCTGCTGAAATACCATCGGGACTACCTCAAAGACATTTATATTCCTAATTGGGAGCGGGGCATTGATCATAAATACGGTGGTTTTGCCAATGCGATAAGTCCGGGACAGGAACCTGATTTTGAAAAGAAAGGCATGTATTTCCAGGGCAGGGCCGTCTGGATGTTCTCTTACCTGTACAATCATATCACGCATGATAAAAAGCACCTGGACGCAGCAATAAAAGGCCGTGATTTCCTGATAAAGAGTTCAATGACGGATGACTACAGATGGGCATCTTTCGTAAGCCGCGATGGTACAAAGAAGCTCACAGAACCTTTGGATCATTATGGCGATATCTATATGATGCAGGGTTTGGCAGAATTGTATATCGCAACTAAAGATCCCAGAGATCTTGAACTGGCAATCAAAACGGCAATATCTGTCAAAGATAGATTGCTATCCCCAACCTATCAGCATGTTGATGCACATACCGAGGCTTTGGAGCCAGGAACCCGGCGTCTTCCAAGCTGGCAACACTTTTTAGCCGGTTTAACCCCTTTGCTTAAAGTTAGCCGTGATCCGGCAGTTGAGCGTATTGCCCGTTATTGTGTTCGGGTCATTTGTGAGCATCACTGGCAGCCTAAGGAGGGCGTATTGCTCGAATTGCTGGACGACTATTTCAGACCTTATACCTTTGATGCACCCAACTGGGGTACTTTCTATCCTCAGGGTGTAAGCGGCTGGCATTCGATTCAGGCATGCTGGATGGTGATGAATGAAGCCCTGAGAGTCTCTCATATCCCGACCTTTAGAAAAGGACTGGAAATGGGAGTTTCGACACTCGAGAAGACCTATATTATGAATAAGGGAATGCCCTCAAATCCCGATTTCGGGGGTTTATCGCTCAGCCATCCCAAAGCTAAATTATATGAGAATGGGAATTATACCTGGGGAGCACTGGATGATGTCCTTGTGTTTGGTCTTCTGACCATCGAACATACGCATGATCCGGTAGTAATTGATTACTATAATAATTGTTTTAAGGTTTACTCAGCCAAGCCTGAAAAGATTATTACCAATGGTTTATTGCATACACCGAGACAGTTTTTCTATTCAATAGAGATTTTGGAAAGAATCATCGCAAGGGGAGGTAAAGTGTCAGGAATGTTATCTAAATCCTGATTTTTTTAGTACTAATTAATCTATATTCCGCTTTTAAAATATACTATCTACTATAATTATATAAAATGAGTAATTCCAGACGCGAATTCATCAAAAAGAATTCAATCACCCTATTAGGAACCACAGTATTAGCTTCAACATCAGGAAGCCTTCTTGCCTCGACTGCTGATTTTTTGATGCCGCAGACTAAAGACCTTATGTTTTTTGATGCTTTTGCACGGATCGGTCCGAGAAGGTATAAACATCCCGGTGAAAAGTGGCAGCTGGAAGATCTTATCAAAGAATTGAATCATTGTTCGATTTCAGGGGCACTGGTAGCATCTACCTTATCACTGAGTTATGATGCTATGTATTCCAATCTTGAATTGAGCAATAATCTCAAGCCCTATCCCAATTTATTCGGGATATGGAATGTGCTGCCACATCATACCAATGAATGCCTTCCACCGGCTGCTTTAAAGCTAAAGATGGCAGAACATAATGTACGGGCAGTTACGATCCATCCGGCTTCAAATGGCTGGGATTGGAGTGCACAATCAAGTCAGGAGCTGATGAAGTACCTGAATGATAATAAGGTATTTACAATCACTACCGTTTCTGAAATTGGTGGCTGGAAGGAAATGAATGAGTTTCTTACCCGTTATAAATCTATTCCACTTCTTGTCTCAGGTATTAGCTGGGGTGAGCAGCGTTATGCAATCGGACTTCTGAAGGATCATCCTAATTTCCATATCAGTTTTGATCGTATGCAGATCAATGAGGGATTGGAATTCCTATACAAAAAGGGACATATTAACCAATTGATATTTGCTACCGATGCACCAACCATGTCGGCCGGAGCGCATCGTACCTATATCGACTATGCAGACATCCCTGATGAGGCAAAAGCTAAAGTCGCAGGAGGAAATCTGATCCGTCTATTGGGCGGTCAGCGCCCTCCTAAGGTTCATACCAACAGATCTGAAGATGTTTTAATGAGTTCTGTCAGGAATGGTAAACCATTACCGGTTCCTGTGATCGATATGCACATGCATATGCTTCATGAAGGAATTAACGGAGCCGGAGGTACAGGATATCATATGGAGAATGGCGGTCCGAAGGGGATCTTCAAAATGATGGAACGACTCGGTTGTGTAGGAGGAGGCTTTATGAGCTGGAATGGGGTGGTGAGTAATGATTCTGTGCAGGGAAATAAGCTGGTTAGAGAAGCACTTGATGCCTCTCCAAAAGGTTTCTGGGGACTCGCGACCTTCAGTCCGACACATTATACCCAGGAACAATTAGCAGAAATGATTCCGCAGGTTTATTCAGATAAGCGAATTATCGGAATGAAGCCTTATCATTTTTATGGGATGGAATACCATAACCCGGCTTATGATATCTGGTGGGAATATGGTAATAAGAATGGCTTATATGCTTTGATTCATCCTTCCAGAGCCGATTTACTGGAGGTAGATAAACTGGCTGAGAAGTATAAAAATGTACGCTGGGTAATTGCCCATGCCGGTGGAAGCTATAAAATGGCTGACATGGCAATTGCGGTGATGAAAAAACATAAAAATGTCTTTGCCGAAATAACCCTTACCCCGGTTCCATTGGGTGTTATTGAATACATGGTTGATGCCGTGGGCGATGACCGCATTATGTATGGTTCTGACCTTCCAATGCGTGATCCGCGTCAGCAGTTAGGCTGGCTCGTGTTTTCGAATCTTCCATTGGCAAGTAAGAAGAAGATCCTGGGTGAAAATGCGTATACGGTTATTGAGCCTTGTATTAAGAATATGCCGGAGTACAATGTTCCGGAGGTTTTTAGGGAATAGGAAATAGGAAATAGGGAATAGGGAATAAGGAATGGGAAATTGGGAATAGGAAAGAATTACGAATTACGGAATAAGTAATACGAACCAGGACTAAAGGAGTTTCAATAGATAATGGCTAAAGGGATTCGGAAATAGGGACCCGATAGCTATCAGTTAGGAAATAGGATTTTAGCAATGAGTGAAGGGCAATGGGTATCAAGTTTTAACAATTTATATACTATTTATATTTTTCAGCTTTCATGCCCATTTCCCATTCCCTATTTCCTATTTCCCAAAACCATAACACTGAGATTAATGAATAAATTAATGAATACAATTATCCTCGCAAGTATGATCTTTTCAACACCGGCGCTAGCCCAATGGCAGGCTGGTGTTGCCAAAGCAGATATAACCCCGACTGAATCGGTTCCACTGGCAGGTTATGGTGGTAAAACCCGGATGTCAAAGGAGGTTGTTCATCCGATCTGGCTTAAGGCGATGGCCCTTCGAGATGAATCAGGGCAAACATCAGTCATGGTGACTGCCGACCTGGTTGGTCTGAGTGATAAAATGGTAGGTATCATTTCAGCTAATGCACTCGAAAAGTATAAAATCCCAAGAGAACGCCTTATTTTGAATACTTCCCATAATCATTCCTGCCCGGTGACTGAAGATGTATTATGGATCTATTATGAATTTAATGATCAGGAGAGGTCCGCAAAGGATCGGTATACCCAAATGGTCTATCAGCGATATGATGAAGTGATTGCTGATGCGTTAAAAAATCTTTCTCCCGCAGAGATCAATTTTGAATACGGACTAGCCGGTATTGCAGTGAACCGCAGGAGATCGCGTGGTCCGGAGACGAGATCATTCGGCGGACAGGTTGATCAGGATGTTCCGGTACTGACTATTAAGTCGGCGGGGCAGCTTAGAGGCATTCTTTTCGGTTATTCATGCCATACCACCGCTTTGGGAGGCTTAAGCATCAGTGGCGATTATGCCGGCTTTGCGCAGATCGAACTGGAAAAGCAATACCCGGGATCTTTGGCGATGTTCGTTCAGAATTGTGGTGGTGATGCAAATCCACTGCCCAGAATCCGTGGAAATGAGGCAGAGGCTGTGAAACTTACATCGATGTACGGTCATATACTTGCAGAATCGGTAAAACAAGTGATTGCTGCACCGATGAAAGCGATTACTGGTCCGCTGAAAGCCGTAATGGGTGAAACTGAACTCTATCTTAAACCGGGATTATCCCTTGCAGAATTAAAGAAACAATTACCTGGTCTGAGTGGTATGGCAAAGACTGAAGTTGAACATCAGATCAATCAATATCAAACGCTTGGTTCACCCCCTGATCGTGTCAAATACCCGGTTCAGGTCTGGAGATTTGGCTCAGGATTT
>CAZGCG010000249.1:0-5490 GCA_964524205.1 uncultured Sphingobacterium sp.
CGATGTCTTTACTTCAAAGTATTAGTCAGAGCAAAATTGATACTAATAATCAATCAACCAACAAATCCAAAATTTTTTATACTAAGAAGGTCAAAATGAAAAAACTTTTAGAGGTATTGCAGGACCTCCCTGACTGGCTTGAATCGCAGGAGGTCTTTAGACTTTGTGGTATTAATCAGAACGCTACTACAGAGGATATCGAGCCGATCTACTCTCAGTTGCGAGAACTCGATAAGCAAGGGATTTTGGAAATCCAAGCGGTACGAGACAAGAATGGCGTTAAGACAGGTGAACGACTAAAATTAAAAAATGTGACCCATGCGCCTGTGTAAATTAATTATTGGAAGTCCAAAGGACAGTCCTTCGCATAGATTTAAGAATCTTAAGGATGTTGTTATTGACTTCGATGAAAATCATTGGGTAACCGTTGTCATTGGATGGAACGGTACAGGCAAGTCTAATGTCCTTGAAGCACTCGCAATTATTTTCCGGGAGCTAATAGGTCCAAAAAAGCAACCCAAAATAGATTTTGCATTCAACCTTACTTATGAAATGGGAGGCGGCTCTGAGAGAAGGGTTATAAGTATCGATCATGATCCTGACCGCTCAAGTGAGAAATTTTTTATTAGGGTTAACCAAGCAAACTTCACAAAATTAAGCGCTGAATCAAATTCAAGGTTAGAGTCATCTAATAGGGTTAAATTAAAACCTTTTTTGGATGATGATCGAAATTTACCACGTTATGTATTTAGTTATTACTCTGGAGAAAGTACCCGAATGCATGATATTTTCGCACCGTATCTGCAATGGTATGATGAGAAATTGCGACGTGGTGAAGATCCTGGAATAAAGCGTCTTTTTTATACACTACCAGTCCATAGCCAATTTGTTTTACTAGCGTTTTTAATTGGAAATAATGAAGAAATAGCAGATTTCTTAGAAAATAATCTGGGCTTAGAGCCAACAGATGGACTGGAATCTGTTTTGTTTGTACTAAGAAGACCACCTTGGAAGGCTCAGCCCGATGGAGATCCGCGCTTTTGGGGTGCCAAAGGAATTGTTAGAGACTTCTTATCTAGATTGTACGAACTTGCTCTTGCACCAATCGAAACTGAACGCAAAGTCTCGGTTTCATTATGGAACAAAGAAACACTTCAATTCAAATATCTATATATAAAGGACATAGATGCCTTACGAAAACTTGTGGCTGGAAGACCTCCGGCAGAATTCTTTCGCGATTTAGAAAGCACATATGTCTCACAGTTAATTGAAGAAGTCAGAATTAAGGTAAAGCTGAAGAAAAGTGCGGAGACTGTTACTTTCAAAGAACTAAGCGAAGGTGAACAGCAGTTACTTACAGTTTTAGGTCTTTTGAAGTTTACTGCTGAGGAAGAAAGCCTCTTTTTACTGGATGAGCCAGATACGCACCTAAATCCTCGATGGAGTGTAGACTATCTAAATTATTTAAAAAAGATTGTTTTGGCGTCGCATAAAGGTAATGCTAGCAGCCACATTTTACTTACCACACATAATCCTCTAGCGATTGCCGAACTTGTTAAAGAACAGGTGCAAATCTTGCAGTTGAAACAGGAGAATGAATCTAGACAGGTTATTGCATTTTATCCAGAAACTGACCCTAGAGGGATGGGTTATGCTGCAATAATTTCGAGTGATATGTTCGGTATTGCCTCTACATTAGATCACTCTACTCAGGTACTACTTGAAGAACAACGTATTTTGGGTTCGAAAGATGAACTAACTCCTCAAGAACAACAGGATCTTGAACGCTTAAATGCCGAATTAAATACACTTGGGTTCCGTTTCTTCCATCCTGATGATGAATATTCAAGATACCTTCGTTTACGACATCAAAAGTTAGTCGAACAATTCGATACTCAAGAAGCTAAAACGTTAGCGAATAATGTTATTAGTTTAAGTCGAGTTGAAAGAGAAAATCTTGCTAAAGAGCTTATTGATCAATTATTGAACGATAGTGGCGAGATCGAATGAGATACATCAATCTTGATAAATTACGTATGCCGGATGGGTGGCTAAATCGTTCTCAAGCCGCCCAGGTTGCTATAGCACAAGGCGATGATCCTGAAGATTACTCTGCAGTTTGGAAAGAACTTAAACCTGCTATGTCTGCGATGTCTTCGTCAAAATGCTGGTACTGTGAATCTCCACTAGATCGGAACGACGGTGCTGTAGATCACTTCCGCCCGAAGAAACGGGTTGCAGAGGCACTAAACGCTCATTCTGGCTATCGGTGGCTAGCAATGGAGAAAAATAATTTCCGGTTTGCTTGTACCTTTTGTAACAGCCGACGTATTGATGTAGAATTTGGAACAGCTGGTGGCAAAGCTGATAGATTTCCTCTCATTAATGAGGCCAATAGAGTCTACCTAGCAGGCTCAACGGATGCTGAAGAACCAGAGTTATTGGATCCCTGTGATATTCAGGATTGTGATTTATTGGGTTGCCAGCAGGAGAATGGAAAGCCCTGTGCAGCAACACAAGACAACACTCAGGTGAAACGAGTGTTGACCTCTATCGAGGTTTATCACCTCGATAGAGACGCAACATGTGTCCGTAGGCATACTATTGCTGTTGGATTAATTGCAGATATATTAGACGCAAAACGACTATTTACGCTATCTCAAACTGACGCCACTCGAAAACCTGATTTTCTTAGAGTTGCTAAAAAGATTCAGTCGTGCATAAGCAGTGATGCTATTTATAGCGGTGAAATGAAATATATAATTCGTGGGCAGCGTTCAGATCAACACCCTTGGGTTCAGCAAATTCTTGAAGCTTGAAGCAACAATACTTATTTCGATAGCAGCCTCCAAGATGCGACTTACGAACTCTTAAGCTTGATTTTATCAATCCAAATGAATTTCTGCTCTAGAGATGCTCCATTCCCGTACTCTGGCCGACTGAATTTATGCCCCGTCAGATCCGCTTGTACACGATCTGGAGCATTTGCATGCAATAGTCCATTCCGCGTTTACAGGCATTGATCAGCCGCTGGCTTCCATATTCTTGTTCAGGGCCAGTATGCCTACGCACGATTTATAAGCCTACTATAGGTGCTGTTTTTTGTTAAGAATGACATAGATGTAATGCCTGACAGCCGTATCAATAGATTCATCCCAGGATAAGAACTTCTCTGGTGTCCAGCGACCTACAAACTGATGGGTAGAAGCCAAGTGTTCGGTTAACCAAGTTTCATTTTAAAGTTTCATTACAAATAAATTTTTTACAAATTGCTATAAAAAAATCGAAAAGCAAGAAGTTATCCACTTACAGCTTCAATTGAATTTTCAACAACTCCTCAAGCTTTTCAGCTAAGGTCGGATCACCGTATTTTTCTCGATGAAATTTGTGCCCCATTAGCTCTGCTTGAATTCGTTCCTGGGTTTTTGCAGTTACTAGGCGATTTTGGAAGCTATGTCGCAAGGAATTTACTGAGTGTCGATCCGTCGGCAGCATTTCATTTTCTCTCAAATATTTGTTCAGTGTAGCTGAAAGGCTATCAGGCTTTTGCGCATACCTGATAAATCCTCTAGGGTAAGCTTTAAATGCGTCTAAAGCGTATCCGACCAATGGGATAGTTCGACGTCTAAACTTTGTTTTTAACCCATTCCCCATACGAGGGGTGATTGCAATGTGCGGTATCTCTGCCTCTAATAATATATCCTCTGGTTGAAGGCCGACCAGCTCGGCTAAACCAGCACCGGTTTCAGAAAATGCATAAAGGACATTTTTTGCTTCCCGATTCAGTCCGCATAACTTTTCTTCATTAAACAGTACTGACCGGATATATTCAGTTTCGAATGCTGCTTTTCGATTATCTTCATTTTTAGGCAACAGCATTTTTTTGAAGAGATGGGTTTTGTCAATTTTTAAATTGTAATGATCGCTAACGGTTTCGAGGATGTTTTTGACATGAATAAGATTCTTGTTAGCAGGGATGGTTGTTACTTCTCCTAACTTTACTCGCTCTAGCCACCAATCCCTTAGTTTCATAATATCCTCCCGAGTTAATTCGGTGACATTTTTGTTTCCTACACACTTAATCAAGTTTTTGATCGCGAGAACTCGGGGATTTCTCCATTTCCGAATTTGGTTTTCCGATTTATTGAAAACTCTATCTTTTGTGATCTCCCAAAATTTTTCGAGAGCTTCTTCGAGCCGCATTTGTGGCATGCTAACGCCCCCAATTACCGCCTCTACATGCGGCTTATCAAGTTTCTGTTCAATGAAGGCCAGTCGGGTGAAAATCTCAGTGAGAGGCCCATCGGCTATATCTGAGACGGGTTTATATGAGAATCCTATCAAACGTGCCCTATTTGCTACGTTATGGTAATATTCTGGACTTTTGGTGTCATTCTCGGCGACGAGAGTAAGCCAAAATGCTTCTAGCCTATTATTTGCAAGTACTGCGCGTTTTAAAGCCTCTTTGCGACTATCTGTCTTAAGGGCAATACGGACAAATTTGCGGGTGTCGTAAATTTGATATTCAACCGGAATACGACGGTTTAGATAATATCGTCCGGCTCTACATAATAGATGTTCTTGCAATGCCTGATCTCCGAATGTGTGCCAAAATGTGTGACATTTTGTGTGACAGTCTCAGAAACCGAGCATATGGCAAAGTACAGGAAAAGGCTGGCTTTTCCTGAAAAATTAAACACTTATAAAGGGAATTTAATGGTAATAAAGTCCGATTCATTGGCGTCCCCAAGGGAACTCAGCCCCTTAATTTGTTATTGCTAAGTGCTTGTTTCTGAACAAGTATTATTCACAGCAGTAGTCATCTTGTGTGACAGTGTGTGTGACATTTCTTGATTATACGCTTTGGCAACTTCAAGGGCAAGGTTTTTCTTATCCAGTTGGGAACTTACCTTCTGCATTTCGCCGTGCAGGCGTAAGAACAGGGGTAAATACTGATCTCCAAAGAGTTCAACGATTTTTGCACTCAGCTTGTAGGCTTTTTCCAGGTCCATAGATAACGTGTAAACCGAAATTTCCCGATGTGCGGGATTATTTTTAAGAAATTAAACCAGATTAAGTGCTAATCGTCCTTTATGTGTGCTGCTGCACCGTCGCAAAATTCACAACCCTTGTAATAGCTGTCTTCCAGACTTCCACCACCTATTTGTCCTTCATTGCAAAATTCGCACACCTCGAGATCTTCGGTAGCATAAAAGCAGCTTAAACAAATATAATAGTCATCATGCTTTATGACATTATCCGAAATGCATTCCGCACAATTTGTTGTGATGTAATCAATAGGATCGGTAGAATCATTATCGAGTGTGCTTTCCACATCGTCGAGTGATAATTCTTCTTCACACTTATTGCATGGGAAAGACTCTTTCCCACCATCCGAACGATATATATATACATTCCCATTACAATCATCATCTGTACAGGGAATTCGAATAAATTCATCGGAATATAAACACACACGGCACCGGGTTG
>CAZGCG010000250.1:0-4283 GCA_964524205.1 uncultured Sphingobacterium sp.
TTACCTTTGGAAGGATTAATTCAAGAACCTTATGAATAAAAACTGGTGGAAAATCCTGGCCACAGTTCTTGTGCTCTACTCAATTATTGCTGGGTTTTTATTTCATGTGCCGGCAAAGCCGATCTTAAATGAGACTATCCGGAATATCCATTTTCACGTACCGATGTGGTTTGCAATGATCGTCATGCTCACTGTTTCTTTTGTCTACAGTATACGCTATCTGAACTCTTCAAATGAAAATGATGATCTGATGGCTGTAGAAAGTGCCAACGTAGGAATCATTTTCGGTATACTGGGTCTGGTTACCGGTGCAGTATGGGCTAAATATACCTGGGGTGAAGCCTGGAGCAATGACCCTAAACAAAATAGTGCGGCAATTGCTTTGCTTGTTTATCTGGCTTACCTCGTGCTAAGAAACTCTCTGGAAGAAGAACAGAAAAGAGGCAGAATATCAGCAGTCTATAATATTTTCGCATTTCCGATCATGGTGGTACTGCTGTTCATACTTCCGCGTATGACCGACTCACTCCATCCAGGAAATGGTGGTAACCCAGGATTTAATACCAAGGATATGGCACCCGAGCTGCGGCCAGTATTTTATCCGGCTGTATTGGGATGGATTCTGATCAGTGCCTGGATCACTACAATCAGGTATAGGATTCGGAAGGTTGAGAATAGGCAAAACTTAATTAGTTGATAGTTGATAGTTGACAATTGAGAGTTCCTAATTACAAATCATTTGACATTTAGCAGTATTTGCTAACAACCAATAACCAACAACAAAATGATGAAAAAATTTATCTTTACACTAGCCTTAATTCTGTCATTTACACTAAATCTTCTGGCACAGAATTCCAATGGAGTTGAGATGGCTGATTCTCTTAGAAGTTCCGGAAAGATTTATGTTGTAGTACTGGTTATTTCAGTCGTATTCATCGGATTGGCTATTTATCTCTTTTCCATTGATAGCCGATTGAAAAAAATTGAAAAACAGAAGCAATAAATATACCTTGTTTAAGTTCTTTAAATAAGGTTTATACCTGCTTATTAGATATTGTATCCTATACACTAAGTAATTTTCATTTTTAGTATCGGTTTATTTCTATCAACTTTGCAGTATATAACCAATTATTCAAATTAATTTATTTTCTTATGGCTAAGTCTATAGACGCAGCGCACTCAGAAACTTCGTTTTTTGGTGATGTTTGCCAGTTTTTTGATCATGCAGCACAATTTACTTCCCACCCTGAAGGATTGCTTGACCAGATCAGGTCATGTAACAGTGTTTATCGTTTCCGTTTCCCTATTAGGCGTGAGAACGGTTTTGAAGTAATTGATGCCTGGAGAGTAGAACATTCACATCATAAATCACCAACAAAGGGTGGTATTCGTTACAGCGACATGGTAAATGAGGATGAGGTGATGGCACTTGCAGCACTCATGACTTATAAGTGTGCGATTGTAAATGTTCCTTTCGGTGGTGCAAAAGGAGGTATTAAGATCAATACTAAAGATTATACTGTTGCCGAACTTGAAACCATTACCCGCAGATATACTGTGGAATTGATTAAAAAGAATTTTATCGGTCCCGGTATTGATGTTCCTGCACCCGATTATGGATCAGGGGAACGTGAAATGAGCTGGATTGCAGATACTTATCAAACAATGAATCCAGGGCAACTGGATGCTTTAGGCTGTGTTACAGGTAAACCAATTGCTTTGCATGGCATTGCCGGACGAAGGGAAGCAACCGGTCGCGGGGTAGCTATTGCTGTGCGCGAATGTGTTGACATTACCGAGGATATGAATAAACTTGGCCTGAGTACAGGTTTATCCGGTAAACGGGTAATTGTTCAGGGTTTGGGAAATGTGGGATATCACACTATCAAATACCTTATTGAGTTTGGAGCTACAGTTGTAGGCATCTGTGAATATGAAGGAGCAATATATAATCCAAATGGATTGAATCTGGATGAGGTATTCTACCATCGCAAAACCACTGGTTCGATTCTTGGTTTTACCGGATCAACAAAGGAATTTATCAATTCGGCCGAAGGTTTGGAACAGGAATGTGATATTTTGGTCCCTGCTGCCCTCGAAAATCAGATCACGATAGCGAATGTGGCTAATATCAAAGCAAAAATTATTGCTGAAGCTGCGAACGGGCCAACTACCCCGGATGCTGCTGATTTTTTAATTAAAAAGGGTTGTATTTTAATCCCTGATATGTATTGTAATGCCGGTGGTGTTACGGTTTCTTATTTCGAATGGCTTAAAAACCTTTCGCATGTGGCATTTGGCCGTATGGATAAGCGATATGAAGAAAATGCCAATCAGAACCTGGTTAATATGGTAGAAAAGATTACAGGCATTTCCCTTGATTCAGCTCAAAAGAGTATAATCGTTAAAGGAGCTTCTGAGCTGGAATTAGTTAATTCCGGACTCGAAGACACCATGATCCGATCTTATCATGAGATACGTGATATACAAATGGCTAATCCTAAAATTGACGGACTCAGAACTGCGGCATTCGTTGGTTCTATCGATAAAGTCGCAATTTCTTACATGAATATGGGAATCTGGCCATGATCAGAACTGTTTAATTATACAAAGGGAGGCTGTAAGGCTTCCCTTTGTTATTTAGAATGATTCTAATATAGAAACATTCTTGTTATATTGACTACTAAAGTGAAGTATTTAGTACTTTTGTAATTGCATTTGATTGAATTAGTTAAAAGCATAATTATGAAGAAGAGTTCCATCGCCGGTATCGTTATCATCGCATTAGCAATTGGTATTATAATCAGTACATACGCTGATTCAAGTACCTATGGATCATTTGCCGATGCTACAGAGAGCAGTTCAGAATTACATGTTGTTGGACAACTGAATAAGGAAAAAGAGCTTTTTTATAAGCCACAGCAGGATGCCAATTATTTTGCATTCTATATGAAAGATAATGAAGGGAAAGAGTGCAAAGTGGTGTTTAATGGCTCCAAACCACAGGATTTTGAACGTTCAGAACAAATTGTATTAACGGGCAAAATGATTGGTAATGAATTTCACGCTTCAAAAATTCTAATGAAGTGCCCTTCTAAATATACTACGGATGAGGTGGAGGTTACTGAGGTTACTGCTACATCCGCAAAAATCTAAATCTTAATGGAAATACAATACATTGGAGAAAACCTTCTTCCGGGGAAGTTAGGTCAGTTCTTCATCATCTTGTCGTTTTGTACTGCTCTTCTGGCAACACTTGCCTATTATTTTGCAACCAGTACTGCACTCTCTAAAGACCAGTCAAAGCAGGCAAGTTCTGATGGCTGGAAACGCATTGCAAGAATCGCATTCCGTTTAAATACAGTTGCCGTTATTGGAATAGGGTCATGCCTGTATTACATTATCTATAATCACTTGTTTGAATACAATTATGCATGGGCTCATTCATCAAAGATACTTCCGGTCTATTATATTATTTCTTCCTTTTGGGAAGGGCAGGAAGGAAGTTTCTGGCTTTGGATGTTCTGGCAGGCATTTTTAGGAACAATTATTCTTTCAAAGGGTAAAACCTGGGAAAATTCTGTCATGACTACCATCATGCTTTCTCAGGCCTTTATAGCATCAATGCTGGTTGGGGTTGAGGTTTTCGGACTTAGGATCGGAAGTTCTCCCTTTATCTTGCTAAGAGATGCAATTCAGGGACCTATTTTTGCACGTGGCGATTACCTGAGCATGATCACAGATGGTAACGGATTAAATCCGCTGCTACAGAACTACTGGATGGTTATACATCCACCAACATTATTTCTTGGTTTTGCATCAATGATAGTTCCTTTTGCCTATGCAATTGGCGGACTTTGGGAGAGAAGATATTCAGAATGGATTACACCTGCTTTGCCATGGACACTTTTTGCTGTGATGATTCTGGGAACAGGTATCATTATGGGCTCATTCTGGGCATATGAAGCACTCAATTTTGGAGGATTCTGGGCCTGGGATCCGGTAGAGAATGCATCGATTATCCCCTGGATGACCCTGATTGCTGCTGTGCACGTCCTGATCGCGTATAGAAATTCAGGTCATTCTTATTTTACGGCCACCTTTTTGGTACTGATCAGTTTTGTACTGGTGCTTTATGCTTCTTTCCTTACCCGTAGTGGTATTTTAGGCGAAACATCTGTACACGCTTTTACCGATTTGGGGATGTTCTGGCATCTGGTTCTTTACGTAGTGGCATTCCTCTTTATTGCTGTTTTGTTTCTCGTTATCCGCTGGAAGGAACT
>CAZGCG010000250.1:4383-5478 GCA_964524205.1 uncultured Sphingobacterium sp.
GCAGCCGTTTATGTGATGAATATTTATACCAATGTGATGTATATCATCCTGACCTATGCTTCAGTGTTTTCGATACTTGCGAATGCCAAGATTCTGGGTGAAGCATTTAAAGGGAAGTGGAGACTTGCAGGATCAGCAGTTGCACATATTGGCTTTGCCTTATTACTTGTTGGAGCACTTGTTGCTGCTGCAACAAATAAGATCATTTCAATCAATAATACTGGGATTGGTTTTGGAGATGAGTTCGCAAAGAGTAATAACCCCCGCGAAAACATTATTCTGTATAAGGATGAACCAACAAAGATGGATCGTTATACCGTCACTTATATGGGTGATTCAACCCAGGGTGTAAATACCTATTACAGAATCAATTATAAAGTGATTGATGAGAAGAGCGGAGACGTTAAAGAGAACTTTACACTCTATCCAAATGCTCAGCAGAATGCCAAAATGAGGCAGATCATAGCTTCTCCTGATACCAGGCATTACCTGTTTCATGATGTTTATACTCATGTAAGCAGCGTGCCTTTGAAAGAAGAGGACCATGAAGATCATGAAGGTCATTCTGAGGATGAAAAATATGAAAAGCCTGCTACATATGAAGTGAATGTTGGCGACACAGTTCGTTTCAGAGAAGGTTATATATTAGTTAAGGGTATTAACCGTGAGGCAAAGATTCAGAATATTCCTGTTGGTGAACGGGATATCGCCATTGGCTTACAATTGGATATCGTTTCTGATGGCAAAGTATACCCTTCTGAGCCAATCTATTTATTAAAAGATGGTTCCAAATTTGATTTTGGAAAGACAGTTGATGAAAAGGGGTTGAAATTGCGTTTTTCAAATTTCGACGTTTTATTGACGGACATGCAGATGCCTGGGATGGATGGGCTTCAATTGGTGGAGGCCGCCCATCGGGTCGATCCGTCCGTGAGTGTGATCTTGTGTACGGCCCACGGGACGATAGAGACTGCGATCAAGGACATGAAAAAGGGCGCCGAAGATTACCTCCTCAAGCCCATCGAAGGTGAGGCCTTGGACCTTCTCCTTCAAAAGACCTTCGAAAAGCGGGCCTTGATCAAGCAAAATAAGCAG
>CAZGCG010000251.1:0-3902 GCA_964524205.1 uncultured Sphingobacterium sp.
AAGAACTTTCTGAAGAGATCGCTAACCTTTCAAGCGAACGTGATTCGCTCAAGGCCCGCTGGAAGGCCGAAAAAGACCTTGTCGATGCGATCAATAATCAGGGAGAACAGATAGAAAGCTTTAAACTGGAAGCAGATCAGGCTGAACGTGCAGGAGATTACGGCAAGGTGGCTGAATTGAGATATGGTAAGATCAAGGAAGCCCAGGACAAGGTTGAGCAATTGAAGCAACAACTGGCCGAAACTCAGGTTGATAACCGGATGCTGAAAGAAGAGGTAACCTCAGAAGATATAGCTGGAGTTGTTTCACGCTGGACAGGAGTACCGGTTACCAAAATGATTCAGAGCGAACGCGAAAAGCTGCTTCATATGGAAGTCGAACTCCATAAACGTGTTGCCGGTCAGGATGAAGCTATTGAAGCTATTTCAGACGCTATTCGTCGCTCACGTGCCGGATTACAGGATAAAAGGAAGCCAATTGGCTCATTCATTTTCCTCGGAACCACAGGCGTTGGAAAAACCGAGCTTGCCAAAGCATTGGCAGATTATCTGTTCAATGATGAGCATGCGATGATCCGGATTGATATGAGTGAATACCAGGAGCGCCATGCAGTTTCGAGACTGATCGGTGCGCCTCCGGGATATGTTGGATATGATGAAGGCGGGCAGCTAACGGAAGCGGTAAGAAGAAAACCTTATTCTGTGATTCTGCTCGATGAAATAGAAAAGGCGCATCCTGATGTATTTAATATCCTGTTACAGGTATTGGATGATGGAAGATTGACAGATAACAAAGGACGTTTGGTTGATTTCAAAAACACAATCATCATTATGACCTCTAATATTGGATCTCACCTGATACAAGATAATTTTAAAGATCTGAACGAAATAAACAGGGATGAAGTGATTGCAAAAACAAAGACTGAATTGTTTGAGCTATTAAAACAAACCATCAGACCTGAGTTTTTAAACAGGATCGATGAACTGATCATGTTTACCCCGCTCAACCGGAATGAACTCAGAGATATTGTAACACTTCAGTTCAAAGGTGTACAAAGTACATTAGCTGAAATGGGCATTGAAATTGAGGCTTCAGAAGAAGCTCTCGACTGGCTCGCACAATTAGGATATGATCCGCAATTTGGAGCACGTCCATTGAAAAGAGTCATTCAGAAGAGAATATTGAATGAATTATCAAAAGAGATCCTTTCGGGAAAAATAGACAAAGACAGCAGAATCAAGCTGGATGTATTCGATAATCACTTTGTATTTCTGAATGCAGATAAAGCCTGAGTCTGAATTTTAAATGAAAAAAGCCGTACAGATTTTAGTCTGTACGGCTTTTTTGTTAGGATGTAATATCCGATTTGTAATGAAGTAAAAGTTTATGCAAGTCTTACATTAACTGCGCTTAAGCCTTTTTTACCTTCTTCAACATCGAACTCTACTTTATCATTTTGTCTTATATCCTGTTTAAGTCCGCTTACGTGAACAAAAATTTCTTTGCCATCCTCTTGGGTAATAAATCCGAATCCTTTGGACTCGTTGAAAAATTTTACTGTACCAGTTTCCATTAATAAATAGTTTAGTTGTTTAATTTGTTAAGTGTTACTGCAAATTACTTATTTATTTGCAATAAATAAATATATAAAAAACAAAATTAAATTCAGCTAATTTAATTTTTCCCGTTCAGAATAGAAATGCTCAAAAAATATCAGTCTTATTCTCCTTTAAACACTTATTTACAATATCCACTAATATTTTTTCCTTTTCAAAGAATTCAGCCAATAATTTAAACTGGTTTCTTGTCCTATCGAGGTTTTGCTCAGGGTAAGAGATGGGATAATAAATACTTCCATTCAAATAATCACTTAAAAATCTAATCGCTTGCATATAAATCAGGTATTTCCCGGAAAACAGGATCAAATCCTTTTCAACTTCTGTCAAAATAGAACCCATTTCGTGCAAATAACCTTTAATAATAGCCTCAAAGTATTCAATACGAATAAATATCTTATCAGTATCCGGCTCATTTTCTGAAAAGGCACAAAGGTAGGTCCGCATCATATCACCAAGATCCGAAATAAATTTTCCCGACATCATCGTATCCAGATCGATAACACAGATACCCTTCATCGTATCCTTGTCGAACAGCATGTTGCTTATTTTGGTATCATGATGCATCACCCGGTTGGGAAAATCGCGCGAATTCTTAAATGAATTAAAATATTCAAGAATAAAGGAATAGTGTTTGGCCTTCTGAATTTCAGGTTCAGCCTTTTGCTTTAGCGATTCAGTAGTACTCTCAAGTGACTCGGCAAATTGCCTGTACCGTAATCCAAGGTCATGAAATCCAGGAATAGTTTCTTTAAGCTGAGAAGCATCAAAATCAGCGAGCAGCCTGTTTAACCTGCCAAACTGAACGGCAGCTTCATAAGCCTGATCAGGATCGCTCAGCGTATCGAATGAAACCGAATTTTTAATAAATTCAGTGAGTCTCCAGTAGATATCTCCCACGAAAGCCATTTCGCTACCCTCCCGGGTTGGAATAGCACCCACAAAAAGATAATCAGGATTATGCTTTTTAAGATAATCTGATACCAGCTTCACATTGGCGGCAATAATTTCAGGCTCCTTAAATACATTTCTGTTAATACTTTGCAAAATGTATTGCTCTGAACTATTTTGAAGACTAATTAACCAGGTAGAATTGATATGACCCGTTCCAAAGGGCTTATAGTTCACCTGATCAGCCTGAAATCCGTATTCATTTAGAACTTGTTCGATGAGTTGTTTGTCCATTATTGATTAAAACAATATTTTTTGATTAATATTCAGAGGATGGCTTATTTAAAACCAGCGACTTATACTTTGCATAAAAGTAAATAAATGAAAAGACTGTCAGAGCTAGTCCGGCTACCGATAGCCCTATGACACTATTTGAAAAGAAGGTCACCCAATTGAGCTGAACCTTAAAGATCTCTTTACTGAGCATGACCCCGACACTTCCAACATAGCCGAAAGAATCAGCAAGATAGATCAGAAAACCTACATTCCCGGTATGTTTAAAACTAGCTATCATACGTTCAAAAAAAACGGAATTAAACGGAATATAGACCATATACAAGCCGAGCCCAACCAGAGTCATCCACCATACAGGTGCCATCGCCCCGGTAATAAAAAGGAAGGAACATACTCCTGCCAATACAAAACCAACACCGATGAAAATATGGGAAAGCATAAAGGCTTTAAAACTATCCTTAATCATCACCATACTTCCGATCAGCACTAGAATAATTATAGTTATTGGCGTTTCTGTCCTGGCAAAAAGATCAGGTTTATCAAAAAAACCCATTTCCTTCCACATCTCAGCACTGAAATTATCGCGCATATCCCTGAAAATAGTTGCGAAGGTATAGATCAGAATACAGGCTGCAAGTCCGGGCAAAAACATCCTGACAAACTTTTTACGGTCGGCAGCTAACATCGGAACCCTGTTCATCCGGTAAGCAATATCTTCATCATCTGGTGCCGGAATTTTCTCAATGAGGTAAACAAACAGCAGCAATGGGGCTGCAAACACCAATCCGGTATAAAAAGGAACCCAGAACTCTGTAATGTTAAAGTTCAGCATTAACCAGGCCCCAACTGTTTTGACAAAACCGGAAGCAAAAATGAAGCTTACAGCGAGCGTAGCACCTATAAAATCAGTACTCCTTCTACCCTCAACATAGGAGAAAACAACACCCCATAACATCCCTAAAGGAAAGCCATTAGTGAACAGAAAAAGAATATTATATGGAGTAGGTATTACAGCAAAAAACAACCAGCTAAGCCAGGCAATAAGTGTCAGAATGAGAATAATCCTTCCCCGACCATGTCGTTTTAATTCAGATATATACT
>CAZGCG010000251.1:4002-5478 GCA_964524205.1 uncultured Sphingobacterium sp.
GTCAGAATGAGAATAATCCTTCCCCGACCATGTCGTTTTAATTCAGATATATACTTAATTCCATAGAACTTTGCGAGCATATACCCTAACATCTGCGAGATCACCAGTACAGTTTTATAGCTATAACCTGCGATTGTCATCCCATCAAAAGTAGCTACAGTAAAAGATTTACGGAACCCAAAAACCATCGTATAGGTCAGAAAAACAGTAATGGCTGCATACAAACCTATCTGAAGGGAATTCCCCTTAATATGTGCGGGTTTAAATAAACTCATTCAATTTCTGGGCTATCAATTGGATTTCAATAAGGCAGGAAGGTAATAAAACCTTTGACAATGCAAAAATCCGATCATCTAATTTTCTGATAATGCAAATATTATTGAGGAACCTGCTTAGCCTGAAAATGATTAATAATTTTCAATTCAGGATGAATTGTATAACTTCAATTTAGGATATATAACCCAAAACATGAAACTAAGATTCTTAAAGCTGTTATTTCTATTATTTCCTATTGTCAATCCTGTGATTGGACAGGAAAAACCACTTAAGATTATAATGATTGGAGCCCATCCGGACGATTGTGATATCAAATCAGGGGGAACTGCCGCTCTTTTTGTAGCGATGGGACACAAGGTTAAATTTCTATCGGTCACAAATGGGGATGCCGGTCACATGAAAGAGGGCGGTGGAATGCTCGCTCAGAGGCGATTGGAAGAAACAAAAGAAGTTTCAAGAAGACTAGGAGTTACTTATGAAGTATTGGATAATCATGATGGAGAATTGCTTCCTACTTTAGGCATCCGTATGGAAGTCATCAAAAGGATCAGAGAATGGAATGCAGATGTGGTTATTGCCCCCAGATCAAATGACTATCATCCTGACCATCGTTATACAGGAATATTAGTACAGGATGCCGCATTTATGGTTGGAGTTCCAAATATTGCTCCGGATACACCTCCCCTGAGGAAGAACCCGGTCTTCCTGTATTTTCAGGATAATTTCAAAAAACCGAACCCCTTTCAACCGGATATTGCGGTGGATATTAGCAGTGTAATTGACAAAAAAGTTTACAGTCTGGATTCTCATCAGTCGCAATTTTATGAGTGGCTACCATGGATTGGGAACTATGAAGATCAGGTTCCAAAAGGAAAAGCAGAGCGATTGGAATGGTTAAAGAAATTAAGGGGAAGCGGCATCAATCCGGCAGTTAAAACCAGTCTTGAAAAATGGTACGGAACAGCAAAAGCAGCGCAGGTGAGCTTTGCCGAATCATTTGAAATCTGTGAATATGGCAGCCGGCCAAGCGATGAGGACATAAAAAGACTATTCCCGATGTTAGGAAAATAGCTTAACACGGTATCAGTAGTGTCCGGGAAAAATTGAAATTATAGAAATAATGACCTTATTTTTAACTCATAATTATTCTCTTTTCTTTTCCTGCAGCAGAAAAGAAACAAAATGCCGCCGCTGCACCTG
>CAZGCG010000252.1:0-5469 GCA_964524205.1 uncultured Sphingobacterium sp.
GTCCTGGCCTTCGCCAGGATGACAATCAGTTGTAATAAACAGGAGATTCCAGCTCGGAGGCTGGAATCGTAGTACTCAAACAAATACGCTGTCATGGCGGGCTTGACCCGCCACGCAAAAAATTCCTCCCAAAACGAATGATTATATAGAATCTAATTCCTTTGCGTCTTAGCGTCTTTGCGAGAGTAAAATTGAGAAATTTTAAAGGAGTTTGAGGAGTCCTAAGACTCCTCATCATTGGACAATCCGTAGAGGCGCTGCGCTAAACTCTACGGACAGTGGACAGTGGTTAAGTTATTATTACTAACCTATGCAATTATTAAACTAATAAATATTTTTTTCGATAAGGAATTAGGATAATCCTTCTCAAATGAAAATCTGCAGGACTGTTTTACTCAATTATAGGGACTTTACCAGTCAAAGATTTGATTTGGAAGACTAAATCAAAAAAACCGGTATAAGTACAGCTAAAAGAGGAAAAAGGATGACAAATAGCATAAGGTACCAGGATGAGCGATGAGCGAAATTCATAGTTTGCCCGTATCCAAACTGTTTGTCCACAAATAATGAAGGGTCATCGGGATTATAGTAAATCAATCCCCAGCATCTATAAAACCTCCGATCTTTCCCGGGTCTTTTCATGATTAAAGTTACAAATATTTATCATCCCAAACCCTCAGCCTACACATCTGCTCTCCAGTTTAGAAAATCAGGGTAGGGTATTATTTCTAACCTGTTTGTTTATTATAAGCCCCAACCTCATTTACCCCGCCAGTCTACACAATACCTGGTCAAATAATTTTTCATCTTGTTATTTGTACGGAATATTTCCGTATTTTTGTATAAAGTAAATTCATTATGGAAAAGCAATTAACATTATCCGAAAAAGCCAGATTTGATGCTAAAATACCTAAAGCTCAAAAGGAGCTTTTTGAGTATGCTGCCAGCCTGGGGGGATTTCGTACGCTGACCGATTTTATAATTAATACAGTTCAGGAAAAGGCGAATGCCATCATTCAGGAACACAATACTATACTTGCCTCTAAAAAAGATCAGGAGATATTTTTTAATGCATTTTTAAACCCATCAGGCCCGAATTTAAAATTACAGGATACTGCGAAACGGTATAAAAAGTTCATTGAAGACAATAAATGAGCACCAAAATAGACCTGTTAAATTCTTCACTAAACAAGAAGGGTTTTAAATGCGGCAAGGAGATGCTGGATAATTACTTGCATACGCAGGCCAGTCAGGATGTGAGGCGGAAATTATGTGTAGTATTTGCGATGTTTGAGGGTGTGATTATCAAAGGTTATTATACTCTTTCAAGCGCATCTATACCTGCAGAACTGATGCCGGAAGGTGTTAAAAAGATAATGCCGCGCTCATACCAGGCACTTCCTGTTACCTTATTGGGAAGACTGGCAGTCGATGAAAAGTTTAAAGGACAAGGTCTCGGCGCTATCTTATTACTGGATGCACTTAAGCGCAGCTATCAAATTGCCAGTCAGAACCTTGGCTCAATTGGTGTTATAGTCGATCCATTGGATACTGAGGCATTGGCATTCTATGAAAAATTTGGTTTTATCATTTTGCCGGATAGCGGAAAAATGTTTTTGCCTATGGCTGATATTGCTCAGCTGGATTTCTGATTGAGGAGTCTCATCTGTCCGTAGTTTAAGCGCAGCCTCTCTGCGGATTATTAATTGTTCTCCCGTACATACGGGACAGACTCGTTTATTATTAATCAGCTGAAGACTTCATTACTAATGACATCTTCTCACCCCCATTCAAAAAACTTCCATCCCAAACTACCCATCTCCGGCACCTCTACCATCCCCTCAATTTGTTAAAAAATGTTAAAACTATTTGAAATTTTTGTCAGGCTTTTTTTATTTGATCCATCATTTTAGAAAAATAAAAACATTTAATTCAGACATTTTTTGAAGGCTATTATTTAACATTTTAGTGGTTAGATCATGTTATCCCAATTATTACTTACCCGTTTCAGCGCCTTGCGCAAATTGACAATTCTCTTATTATTGCTTGTTTCAGGTCCGTTTGTACAGGCTCAGCCAACGGCGGTCAGGAAGGGCGGTAAATCGAGTTTTACGGCCAAGCTCATGAATATTGAAGCTGCGGCAAACGAAACGTTCAGGTACACCACCAGCCTTTATAATGCTTCGGCAGAGAATCGTGTTTACGAGTTGAAGGCAGAATTACCGGCAGGCTGGATAATCACCTACCGGGTGGAGGGCAGTCAGGTGGGTTCGCTGAGCCTGGATGCCGGTAAAGTGCAGGACATTGCGATCGAAATTAATACGACCGCAACTGCAGCTCCAAAAAAGTACATCATCCCGCTTAAGGCCATCTCTGCTTCCGAAACCTTATCAACAACGATTGAAGCTGTGGTAAAAGGCTCTTATGGCTTAAGCCTGAGTACCCCGAGCGGAAGGTTAAGTGAGGAAGTAACTTCGGGCAGCCAGAAGAAATTGAATTTTATCCTAAAAAACACCGGGACACTTCCCTTAAACGATGTGGAGATGACCTCTCAGATGCCTTCCGGCTGGGAAGCATCTTATGAGCCGGCACAGATCAAGCAGCTGGAGCCCGGAAAATCAATTGAAGTGAGCGCTGCATTGAAGGTTCCCGACAAGACCATAGCCGGAGATTATGCAGCTACATTTACAGCAGCAAATACGAATACGAATTCTGCAGCAGCTTTCCGGCTGATCGTTAAAACTTCCCTGCTTGCGGGCTGGATAGGGGTTTTAGTTATCCTGCTTTCCATAGGCTTAGTTTATTATATGATTCGAAAATACGGCAGAAGATAAATATCGGTATGAGCAGTCCTATCATAAGCCTCAAGGGTTTAACCAAACACTATGGTTCCCTTAAAGCGGTCGATGATCTGAATCTTGATGTCCAAAAAGCTGAGATCTTCGGCTTGCTTGGTCCGAACGGGGCCGGAAAAACAACCAGCATATTAATGATGCTGGGACTTACCGAGCCGAGCAGCGGTACAGCCCATGTTTGCGGATATAATGCGACCAGCAACCCGATTGCAGTTAAGAAAAAAGTGGGATATATGCCGGATAACCTGGGCTTCTATGACCAGATGTCGGCTCTCGAAAACCTGGTCTACATAGGCCGGCTGAATGGCCTGGCCGGGACTAAGGTTGAAGCACGTGCGATCGAACTTCTGGAACTGCTGGGTCTGAGGGATGCAATGCATAAAAAAACCGGGACCTTCTCCAGAGGGATGAAGCAGCGCCTCGGTCTGGCCGATGTGCTGATCAAGGAACCTGAAGTGATTATTCTGGATGAGCCTACCCTGGGTATTGATCCTGCCGGGGTAAGGGATTTTCTCGCATTGATCAAGCAGTTGAGTAAACAACAGGGACTTACCGTTCTCCTTTCATCGCATCATCTGCATCAGGTACAGCAGGTTTGTGATCGGGTGGGGATTTTCGTCAATGGGAAATTACTCGCGCAAGGGAATATTGATACGCTTTCGCAAAGTTTATTCGGTACTGAAGGATTCGTCACCACTATTAATTTAGCGCAGGCTGTTCCGCAGCCCTGGCCGCTTGAATCCGAATTAAAGCAGTTCGATGCCCTCAGGAAGATCATGATCCATGATCAGGAAATAGAATTTACATGCAGTCGCGAGTTTACCGCCCCCCTGGTTCGCTTTTTAGTTGAAAAGGGATATGATATTCTGGGGGTACATCAGAAAAGCTACGGACTGGATGAGATCTATCAAAAGTATTTTGAATCCAATAGCATTAACCAAACAAAACCATGAAAAGTCAACCTGCTACCCGGAAGCCTTTTGGCGTAATGGTGCACAAGGAAATTGCTGATCATATCCGCAGCTGGCGCTTTGCGGTTCTTATTGCCCTAATTTTACTGACCTTTATTGCTTCGATGTATGTATCGCTTTCGAATATCAAACCGGCAACAGGCAATACGAACGACCCGGATCGTATATTTTTATACCTTAAGCTGCTTACTATAACCGATAATTCTATTCCGCCTTTCCATGTTTTCCTGAGCTTCCTGGCACCATTGCTGGGCATCAGTCTGGGATTTGATGCGGTTAATTCGGAGCAGAATAACGGTACCTTGATCCGCTTAATGGCCCAACCCCTGTACCGGGATAATCTGTTGCTGGCGAAATTTGCAAGTGCGATGGTGATTGTCAGCAGCCTGTTTGTCGCCCTGGCCCTGCTGATGATAGGGGGTGGACTGATCTTAACTGGTGTACGCATTGAACCGGAGGAGTTCCTCAGGATCTTGGGTTTTATAGCCCTGACCATAGCCTATGTCGCATTCTGGTTAAGCCTGTCGATTACCTTGTCCGTTCGTTTCAGACAAGCGGCAACTTCGGCGCTTGTCGCAATTGGTATATGGTTATTCTTTACCGTATTCTACCAGATTTTGATCAATCTGATTATAAAATCCATTGTTCCTGATCCGAATTTTCTCTCTCAGGCCCAGCTGATTTATTATAATGAACTTATTTTAAATCTGTCGCGCATTGCCCCGAACCAGTTGTATACAGATGGAATAACTACCCTGCTGATGCCATCTGTACGCAGCCTCGGCCCGATCACCATGGAACAAATGGCAGGAGCCATTCCTTCGCCGCTCCCTTTTAAAGAAAGTTTAATGATTGTCTGGCCCCAGGTAAGTGGTTTACTGGCATCAACAATAGCTTGCTTTGCACTGGCTTATTACCTGTTTATGAGGAGGGAGATACGGGGTTAATAAAAGGACGGGGTTTACTGCAGCTGATTGATGTTGTGTTAATGGATCAATTTTGCAAATCTCAGGGAACTGTACGGACAGAGATTGGATAGGTGGCGGGTCAAGCCCAATGTCATTATGTTAGTGTCTTAAATATTTGATTTACAGTTTTTAATATTTATTACGCATTAAAATTATTCCGTATGATTTCAAATTATACCGCTCATAGCCGCGGAGGCCTATTTACTTTTTCCTTGATGAAAAAGTAACCAAAAAATCAAGACAAAACGAAGCTCCCACCACTAGAGGCCATACACCCTGCCCGCCGTTTTGTCCTCCCCCCGCTCGGGAAATCCTGCTTCATTTAAATTAATTTCTCTTTATCGAGATTCGAAGATTACTAAGATTAACGTTAGAGGTTTAGGAATATTCATCCATCAACGGCTGCGTACAGGGCTATGAAAGTCATTGCGATGGCAATAGTGTATTTACCGCCCTGTCCAATGCCGCAAAAAAGTATATGAATGTCATTGCAAGGCGATATGCCTAAAATCCTGCTAATTCACCCCCCTCAATGTTTTTATTAGACGCCACGCTAGCAGCCCCCATTAATAAGCTTTCTTCCGCATTGGCTGGTGCGGCAACTATTGTCCAGGCCTAAGCAGAAACCTTCAAAGCATCAGGCGCAGCGGCGGCATTTTGGTCCTTTTCTGCTGC
>CAZGCG010000253.1:0-5448 GCA_964524205.1 uncultured Sphingobacterium sp.
GCTTTAGCGGCTCCTACGGGCAATGCTGCCAATAAACCATAGTTCACACTCTCCAGCGGAATATTGAAATATTGTGGGATGTATATACCTATGGTACCATCTTCAGAAACCTGAGTTGGAATTTCAATAGCTTGCTGATCGCGAATAACTGATATGGCGATCGTTTTATTTTTACCCGACTGTACCTCGGTTTTAAATTCATCATAGAAGGTTACCGGCTTCGCGTTGACTGCTAAAATACTATCGCCAACCTTTAGTCCGGCTTTCTCTGCATTTCCACCCGGAGCGATCTGTACCACGCCCGACATCCTGACCCTTGGCTCAACAAACTGCCCGATTCCCAGATCTGAAACCATTTCGAGCACATCTCCCGGTACCTGCACAGGAATTGTTTGACCATTTCTCTGCACTGTGAGTTCAGTATTACCTAACAATACCTTAGAACTGGTTAATTCTTCAAAACGCTTAACAGGAGTACCATTCACTGCTGTAATGCGATCGCCTGCCTGCAGGCCAATCTCCCGGCCAATAATTCCGGGTGCAATGCCATCAGGTAGTTTATCATTCGGAATAAAAGTTTCTCCGTTTTTTAGCGTAAGCATCCAGAAAATAAAGATCCCCAGTACAATATTCACGGTAACTCCACCCAGCATGACAATAAGTCGTTGCCAGGCCGGTTTAGAACGAAATTCCCAGGGCTGCGGCGGACCGGCAAGCTGATCGGTATCCATCGACTCATCGATCATTCCTGAAATCTTTACATAACCACCCAATGGCAGCCATCCAATACCGTACTCACAACCTTTATAGTTAAAACTGAACAATTTAAAGCCCCAGGCATCAAAGAACAGATAGAATTTCTCTACCCTGATTCCAAATGCCCGTGCAGCAAAAAAGTGTCCTGCTTCGTGTAATATGATTAAAATTGATAATCCCAATAACAGTTGACCCGTCATTACTAATCCATCCATGCCTTTTCTCTTATTTTATATTTAAACTCTATAATTTACTATTTGTTACTAATTCCTGCGCCAAAATCCGTGTAATCCTGTCTGATTCTAAATAATCATCGAGTGAGGGATCTGGTATAAACGTAATTTCGGACATACATTCCTCGATGATATCGCTCATCTTCAAAAATCCAATTCTATCTTTCAAAAATTCTGCCACAACTACTTCGTTGGCTGCATTGATCACACATGGCATATTCCCGCCAGCATTTAAAGCATCAAATGCAAGAGCCAGATTCCTGAACGTCGTTTTGTCAGCCTGTTCGAAGCTTAAATTCGGAAAATCAGTGAAATTGAATCTCGGGAATGTATTCTCTATCCTTTCGGGATAGGCCATTGCGTATTGAATAGGCAATTTCATATCGGGCAAACCCATTTGGGCTTTCATAGAGCCATCCCTGAACTGAACGAGAGAATGTACGATTGACTGCGGGTGAACTATGACGTCAATTTGTGAAACGTCCAGATCAAAAAGCCATTTTGCTTCAATCACTTCCAGACCTTTATTCATTAAACTTGCCGAATCGATTGTAATCTTCTCTCCCATTACCCAGTTGGGATGCTTTAAGGCCTCCTTACGGGTAATTGTGGCAAGAAAATCTCTGCCCTTACCCCTGAAGGGGCCACCGGAGGCTGTCAGGTAAATTTTTTCAATCGGATTTTGTTCCTCACCTGCAAGGCATTGAAAGATTGCCGAATGCTCTGAGTCGACCGGCAATATTTTAACCCCATGTTCCTTTGCAAGACTTGTAACCAGATCCCCGGCTACAACTAAGGTCTCTTTATTTGCAAGAGCGATGTCCTTGCCTGCTCTAATTGCAGCCAGAGTTGGGATCAGTCCGGCAAATCCAACCATAGCGGTGAGTACCAGGCTAATTTCAGGCCGTTCCAGAGTCGCGCAGAGTTCATCCTGCCCCGATAAAACCTTAATATTCTTGTTTCTTAAAGCACTTTTTACTTCATCCAGTTTTGACTGTTCAGCAATAACAACATATTCCGGATTGAATTCCAGAGCCTGTTTTATTAAAAGACCGGCATTGCTGTTTGCCGTCAGCACAAAGGCACGGAAACGATCAGGATTCTGCCGCACAACTTCAAGCGCCTGAGTACCAATACTACCCGTTGAACCCAGTATAGCGATATTCTTTATTGCAAAACTTTTATTAAAATCTTTTCCCATCAAACCGAACCCGATTTATTAATTCAAAACTGAAATTGCCTAAACTTATTAATTTTTTTGAGATTCCTGACCTATCTGCTGATCCATTCATTCAATTCATTAGCAATATGCCTGTCATTTGACAAACGCGGCACTTTATTCTGCCCGCCCAGCTTACCCTTCGATTTCATGTAGTTTCTAAATGCATCCTTTTCAAGCTTATGCATTACTAAAGGGCGCAATACCTTGCCTTCTACAAGATCAAAATAATAGGTATTTTTCTTTTGTAAAGCGAGGTCTACTTTGAGACTGAAACTATCCATATCTTCAGGAGCCTTTGCAAACTCAACATACCATTCATGATATGGTAAAGAACCATCTTCAGGACTTACCTGGGGTGCGACTGTAAATTCAGTGATTTCGATCCCCTCTTCTCCTGCTACCGATAAAATTGCATGTTCTACTTCTTCACCTATTACATGTTCACCAAAAGCAGAAATAAAATGTTTGATTCTACCAGTGACCAGAATGCGATATGGATTTTTGGAAACGAACTTAACGGTATCTCCAATGCTATAGCCCCAGAGTCCGGCATTGGTATTTAAAATAATCGCGTAATTTCTATCCAGTTCCACATCCTCAAGGGATATCCGGTCGGGGTTTTCATTATAATATTCATCAGATGGGATGAATTCATAGAAAATACCTGAGTCCACTAATAAAAGCAAGCCTTTCTCCTGCTGCGAATCCTGAAAAGCAATGAAACCTTCTGATGCCGGATAGGTCTCAATTGAATCTACCCTCCGCCCGATACTTTCTTCCAGACGGGCACGATAAGGTTCGAAATTCACTCCTCCATAAACAAAAAGTGAAAAATTCTTAAAAATATCACCTATTTTCTTTCCCTCTGTACGGGCTCTGAGCCGGTCGAAATACATCTGAACCCAGGGTGGAATTCCGGAGATCAAACGCATATCCTCCGACAGGGTTTCATCTACTATTGCATCAACCTTTTCTTCCCAATCCTCAATACAATTGGTTTTGTATGATGGTAACCGGTTCCTTTGAAGGTAGGCAGGAACATGGTTGGCCACAATGCCAGATAAGCGTCCGAAATTGATACCATTCTTACGTTCAAGCACAGGACTGCCCTGCAAAAAAATAATTCTGCCATCGATAAACTCAGACTTTCCTGTTTCATGGATATAAGAGAATAATGCGTTGCGAGCACCGTTCAGATGTTCGGGCATAGATTCTTTAGAAATTGGAATATACTTAACCCCGGAAGTTGTACCTGATGTTTTAGCGAGATAGATTGGCTTCCCTGGCCACATCACATCCGGCTCGCCCTGAACAACCCGGTCAATATAGGGTTTCAGATCCTCATAATCTGCAACAGGAACACGCTTTTTAAAATCATCGTATGCTTTAATTGAAGCAAAATCATGGTCCTTGCCAAAGGCAGTACCACTGGCTTGTCTGATAAGGCGCTCAAAGGTACGCTCCTGTGCCGCAATGGGATTATTCTTCCATTTATTGATCCGACTTACGGCAAATGCCGCCAGAGGCTTAGCCAACCAGGATTTAATTCCCATACTTGTCCTCCGCATCATCCAGCAGAATCTCTTCTTCCTCGGTATACATATTTACCAAATGACGATAGGCAATGATCAGGATTAAACTGGAAAAAGGAACTGTAAATAACAATCCTACAAACAATGCCATTGCTCCAAGGACGTTTAAACCAAGCATCGCCAGGAAAAGAAGCGCAATAAACCAAAAATGTCCTTTGGTAATTGCCCAGCTTTGACTGATCGACTCTGAAGCACCCGATTCCTGGTCAACAATAAAGCAAACCACGAAACATAGTCTGATTGTGAGAAAAACAAGCGGAATAGCAATGAGTGCAAAAACAGGCAGAAGATCCCAGCTAAATGGGTTACTGGTATCAATATCCTGCTTATTATAGAAATAAACCGAACTAATTATGGCGATGATAAATACCAGAACCAAACCAATTATCAGTTTGACAATCAGAAAATTAACGGCTTTTACCAGATTGGGAATAAAATCAGGAAATTCAGGATCAGTATCCTCATCAATCAATTTAAAGAATACCTGATAAAAAGCTACAGTAAAAAAGGCGTCGAACAGGCTCAAAATAATATTCTGAATCAATACACCTGCCCCGCTAGCCCCTCCGAACACACTTGTAAGTATAGTAGTAATGATCAGAATAAAAGCAAACTGTACAGCAGTGAAGCCCAGCAAAACCCAAATATTTCTTTTGGCCAGTTGCCAGGCATCTGCCAATATCTCATTCACTGACAATGATTTGTCCATATATTATTGTTTTCTTAAAATAATTCTCTTCCAAAAATCCTGCATAAACCCGAGTCCATAGGCTGTTAACTGTACAAATGCAGCGGCAATACTCAAAAATGCAACTTTTGATGATTTGTTTACTTTCCAGGAATGGAAAAATATCAACAAAATATAAACAGCCAGCAAGGTATTACATAATTCAGCTAATGAACTGCCAAACAGATTAAAAATTAAACTCAGCAACAAAAATATAGTAAAAAGAGCCGGAAAAAAATGGACCAGCTTCAATTCTGAAGGAAAGTGTTTATAAATGTTAATCCTGGCCCTACCAAAGAAGTGTAATTGTTTATAAAATTGGAAAAGATCAGTGCGCCGTTTATGATAAACCACCGCATCAGGAATCAGTCCGATTTTAAAGCCCAAAGAATGAATACGGATACTGAACTCAATATCTTCACCCAAACGGGTTAGAATAAACCCTCCTGTCTTTTCCCATACCTCACGTGAGATCCCCATATTAAAACTACGTGGATGAAAAGTCCCGATATGCTTTTTGTTACCCCGGATACCACCGGTAGTGAACGGTGAAGTCATAGAATAGCTGATTGCCTTTTGAACAGGGGTAAACGAAGGGTGTGCACCATCCGGACCACCGAAAGCATCTAACTGATGTTCCAGCAGGTAATTTTTAACCGTTTCAAGGTAATTTGAAGGTATGAGGCAATCTGAGTCGAAAACGATAAAATAATCTCCTTTTGCACGTTCAAAGCCGTAATTACGGGCAAAACCCTGCCCTGCATTCTCTTTATAATAATAGCTGATGTCCAGCCGGTCGCTGTATGAATCAACGATTGACTTTGCGTCAATTTTCGATCCGTCTTCAATGATCAGAACCTCAAACTGAAGGTAGCTTTGCTTTGTTAAAGTATGCAGCAATTCATCAATCTCCTGAGG
>CAZGCG010000254.1:0-3975 GCA_964524205.1 uncultured Sphingobacterium sp.
AATTTCAGTCTCCAGGTAGCGTCCAACATTCAGTGAGCGAACCTCCCCTTTTATACGCACTGGTTTTCCATGCATATTATCCATTTTACCACCAACAGCAAAATCAAATGCTTTTCCTACACCGGCACTTTCTGCAGTTTTATAACCTTCGGGATCATAAATGACCATCGCCCAACCCTGAGCTCCTTGTTTGACTAATTCTTCCAGCATGAATGAACTGTCGCCGGTTGAACCACCGCCAATATTATCACCCATATCAATCAACACTACCGGACGACCTGGATGTTCCATTGCCTGCTTCACACCTTCGGCCGGTTTAGGGTTATTAATCCTGGTTTTTTCGCGGGTATCCCAAAGCATTTGCGAAAGTCTGTTAGCTTCTTTATCAGCCAGGGCCTTATTGTTATCAGTAACTACCACAACAGATGGTCCCATTGATGGTACATCAGCATATTGATATCCACCTGAAACACTCACTGCCAATATTCCTGGCTGCTTTTCAAGATTTTTGCTTTCAGTAGTAATCGGCAATAATGGTTCGGAGTAGGTGTTTTGAAAGGCAATATTATAAACCATCGGAGCTTTTACGATACTTTGAACAGGCTTAACCTTTCCGCTAACAATTTTTGCCATAATATCAGCCGCCTGATAGCCGCGATCATAGGTATCAAGGTGCGGGTTTTCCTTAAAAGTGATCAGCACATTACACAATTCAACCATTTTTGGGGTGATATTCGCATGAAAATCATGGGTAACCACGATTGGCATTGCAGCTCCAAATGCATTTCTAACCCTTCTAACAATTTCCTCATCTCCACTTGGATAACTTTCAACAACCATAGCCCCATGCAGATTTAAAAGTATTCCCTGAAGTTTCGGACCTGCTTTTAGTCCGCTAATAATCTCATTCATCATTGCATTAAATGCACGATCGGTTACCGGCCCGCGGGGTGTTGCACCTGTAACAAGTGTTGGATAAAGCTCGAGTCCAAACTGCTTGGCTCCGGCTATATAACCGGCACTGGTAGTCTTTGCAGTAGAACCGGCAAAAAATCTTTTGGCTCTCTCCTGCTGGCTTTCGCCTATGGTAACACCAAAGTCCTCCAGATCAGTTTTTTTTATATTGAAGCTATTGGATTCATGTGAAATACCGGCAACTCCTATAATTGGTTTATTCTGAGAAAACCCGGAGGCTAAATTGAATACTGATACTGCAAATAGTAGGAAAAGTTTCTTTAAGAAATTGCTAATCATGTTTTTACCTGTTTTAATTGAAAGGATACATAAAACTATGTAAAATATTGAATTAACAATATGAAGGCATTAAAAATCAATGAAATTTAAATGCAATAATTTTGAATTGATATTAACAAGGAGAATGAGATTCCGGAAACTCTTGTTCTAAAGAATTAAAATGTCTGAAAAACAAAAGGCTTCCCGTCATTCGGAAAGCCTCTTTTGATTCTGTACGCCCATTAGGATTCGAACCTAAGACCTACGGTTTAGAAAACCGTTGCTCTATCCAGCTGAGCTATGGGCGCATTCTGCGACAAAAGTATGAAAACCTATCAAAAACTCAAACTAAAGAGAATAATTTGTGATTTTTTATTGAAGATATGAGCTTAGTTCCTGTATCAGAATCTATTAATCATTTGGCTTCATTTGAGCCATCTCACTTAATTTGCTAAATTTGAGCTCAAAATCAGAACATTGGCAAGATTTAAGAAAAAACTGCACCTCATATTATATCGCAAATACGGTTCAAGCCTGAAGTTTGTGATGATGGCTCTGTGTGTGTTTTTTGTCACGCTTTTCCTTCCAAAACAGGCCAGATTCAGGTTTGAATACGAGAAGGGTAAAACCTGGATGCAAAAAGATCTTTATTCTCCTTATAATTTTGCTATTCAAAAGACCAATGAAGAGATTGAGGAAGATAAGAATGAGGTTCTCAATTCAGTGCTGCCAGTTTACCAGAATGATACTGAGCTTGCACTAAGTTCAATAGAAGCATTTAATTCTGAATTTGAATCAAAATGGAATGGTTCAGGTATAGATAATAATCTGAAGGAACGATATAAGTCGCTGGGAAATAGACTGCTCCAGACCATTTATACGAGGGGAATGGTTAACCCTGTATTAAAATACCAGCGTAATGGTACTAACTATAATTTCAGTTTGCTTAATAATAATGTTGCAGTTCAATTAAACACTGCAGATGCTTACAATACAACGAGTGCATTAAAATATATAAAAGAGCAAATTCAGAATGATCCACAAATTAAGAGTTCCGACTGGCTTTTAAGACTGATTACCAATCATCTCAAGTCAAACTACGTTTACAATGATATTCTGACTGAGAAACTAGAAGAAAACGCGCTGAACAGCATTTCAACAACCAGAGGAATGGTTCAGAAGGGTGAACTGGTTGTTGCTAAAGGAACTATGGTTAATGCCGGAATCTACCAGAAACTGGAATCTTTGAGAGCCGCATATGAAGAAGATGCGAAAGTTGCAGGTGACAGAAGACTGGTATTATTTGGACAATTATTACTGGCTGGGCTGATCATTTCCTTGCTGATGGTATTTCTATATCTTTTCAGGAAAGACATTTACGCTGATAACCGGCAAATCTCTCTGATTTTACTGGTCATTACCGGAATGCTCATAACCCTTTCCTGGGCTATCAGGATCAAAGCTCCGAGTGTTTATTATATTCCATTCTGTATCGTACCAATCATCATCAGGATTCTGTTTGATACCCGTCTGGCTTTGAATATTCACCTACTGGTAGTTCTGATTGCCGGATTCTTTGTGCCGAATAGTTTTGAGTTTGCATTCTTGCAGATTTCTGCCGGGATGGTTGCTATTTACAGCATTAAAAACCTGATTAAAAGGGAACAATTCCTGATATCGGCTTTATTGATCCTGCTGAACTATTTTATTGCTTTCCTTGGTATTTCATTGATCAGAGATGGTTCATTTACTGATATTGAATGGCTGAACTTTGTTCCCTTTATATTCAGTGTTTTATTATCACTGCTTGCCTATCCATTGATTTATGCTTTCGAACGGATGTTTGGAATAACTTCAGATGTTACTTTGATGGAACTGACAAATACCAATTCCAAACTATTGAGGGATCTGGCATTTAAAGCACCCGGTACTTTTCAGCATTCCCTTCAGGTAGCCAATCTTGCTGAAGCAGCAATTTTTAAAATTGGCGGAAATGCCTTGCTGGTTCGGGCCGGAGCCCTTTATCATGATATCGGGAAAATCGTTAATCCTCAGTTCTTCATTGAAAACCAGGTCAGAGGTATTAATCCTCACGATTCTATTTCGTATGAACAAAGTGCCCAGATCATCATTCAGCATGTTAATCAGGGAGTTGAGATTGCCCGGAAGCATCAGATCCCTGAAATGCTGATCGATTTCATCCGTACCCATCATGGAAATACCAGGGTAGATTATTTCTATCAGTCATTTTTGAAGAATTTCCCTGAGAAGTTTGTGGATGAAAATATTTTCAGGTACCCTGGTCCTATCCCCTTTTCAAAGGAAACAGCAGTACTAATGCTGGCCGATTCGGTTGAAGCAGCATCGAGAAGTCTTAAGGAGCCTGATGCACTCAGCATCAGTGATCTTGTTGAGCGTATCATCGATTATAAACTAACTCAGGATCAGCTAAACGACAGCGACATCACTCTAAAGGATATTGACACTATAAAAATGATATTCAAGACCATGCTCATGGGTATTTACCATGTTAGGATTGAATATGTTTTAGATAATTGATTCTGCATTTGCCTGCATTTCAAAGCTTTATAAGGCAGAATACGGATACAAGTGTTTAATCAATAAATAAATATCAGATTCATTGAAAATATTTTTTGACAGCCTGTGTGAATTACTATATTTGCAGTCCTCGAAAGAGGGTTTTTTATTTTAACGGAGAGATGCCTGAGTGGCCGAAAGGAA
>CAZGCG010000254.1:4075-5445 GCA_964524205.1 uncultured Sphingobacterium sp.
TAACGGAGAGATGCCTGAGTGGCCGAAAGGAACAGTTTGCTAAACTGTCGTACTGGCAACGGTACCGAGGGTTCGAATCCCTCTCTCTCCGCCATCGCCCGCCGAAGCGGGCTACGGCGGACGAAGTCCGCTGGAGCCCCTGCGAAGGAGGGCCTGCCCTAACCCGGGCAATCCAACTACGCCCATCATAGATAACTATGGTGGGCTTTTTTATTAAATAGCCTTTTTTAAAGTCCTTGATTAGAGTATAAAAACCATATCAGATAATTACCGTTTTGACTCTGGCGGGTATACAAACCATGCTGAAGCTAGACAATGACGCCTTCGTAAATGCTTCTGCGTCTAAAAAAAAGCCGATTATTTATTCACAGCCACCATTCACTAAAAATAACTCTCCATTATTTCCCCATGTAACAAAGGATCTTATTTTAGGTAAATGTGGTTCTACGTTTACATCCTTAAGCTTAATAATGGTAAACACTATGTAGGCTGTACCGCAAATCTTAAAGAAAGATATTCACGTCATTCAAAAGGTTATGTCCCTGCCACTAAAGCCCACCTACCGATTAAACTCATATGGTGCTGTTCCTTTCCAAACAGATATATAGCCTATGAATTCGAACGATATCTCAAATCCGGATCAGGAAGAGCTTTTGCAGCAAAACATCTTTATAAAGCTCCTTAAATAAATCAATGATGGTTTTAGAGGTTAAAATATGAAGGAAAAGAACACATTGATCATTCCAGATGAATTAGTGATAAACAAGATCTACTATATACGGGAGCAAAAAGTAATGTTAGATACTGATTTGGCAGCACTATATGAGGTTGAGACCAAGCAGCTTAAAAGACAGGTGAGACGAAATACAGAACGTTTTCCCGACGACTTTATGTTTGAACTGACTTCTGAAGAATTTAATTCTTTAAGGAGCCAAAATGGCACCTTAAAACGGGGTGAACATATGAAGTACCTTCCAATGGCATTTACCGAACAAGGTGTAGCCATGCTATCCAGTGTATTGAACAGCAGTCGGGCAATTAATGTTAACATTCAGATAATCCGGATATTTACCCGAATCCGTCAAATGCTGATGGACAATACAGACTTACGATTGGAAATCGAAAAGATCAAAACCAAACTGGATAGTCAGGGCAAAAACATGGAGCTTGTTTTCCGATATCTGGATGAACTGATTGAGAAGAAATCAGAACATGAGCCAAGAAAAAGAATTGGTTACAAACCGGATGATCTTTGAGAATCCAATTTATTTCTCTTTTGGAAGGACTTATAAAACATATAATCCCGGCTATTCTCATAAACACAAAAGCCCGAAATCTAAATTCCGGGCTTTTAAAGTTCATTTTACTAT
>CAZGCG010000255.1:0-3260 GCA_964524205.1 uncultured Sphingobacterium sp.
ATTTTCGCTCAGGCGATTATGTTCATTCCAACTACCATTGGCTCTTTCTTCCCTTCAGCTCAATCTTCATTTCTGGCATCTTTCAGTGATTATACTTCTTTAACGTATAATCTGACCTTTGCCTTTATGATCATAGCCTTTACCTTTTTCTATACTGCCATTACCGTTAATCCGGTTCAGATGTCGGATGATATGAAGAAGAACGGAGGTTTTGTTCCGGGTGTTAAGCCAGGAAAGACTACAGGTGAATATATTGATGCTGTGATCTCAAAGATCACTTTACCAGGATCCGTATTTCTTGCTATCATTGCAATTATGCCTTCAATAGCGATTATCCTTGGTGTTAACAGTCAGTTTGCCAATTTCTTTGGTGGTACTTCCCTGTTAATTCTTGTGGGTGTTGTTTTGGATACATTACAGCAGATTGAAAGTCATTTATTAATGCGTCACTATGATGGATTAATGAAGACCGGCAGAATCAAAGGTCGCACTCCTGTTCAGGCAGGTGGTCCGGTAATGTAAAATGCATGTCTAAAATTCATTACAAAAATCCCGAAGAAATTGAGAAGATCAGAGAAAGTGATCTTCTTGTTTCAAAAACCCTTGCTGAAGTAGCAAAGATTATCGGGGAAGGAGTAAAGACTATACAGCTTAATAAATTAGCAGAGGAATTCATCCGCGATAATGGTGGAGTTCCTGCTTTTTTGAACTACAACGGATTCCCATACTCTCTCTGCATATCCTTAAATGATCAGGTTGTTCACGGATTTCCCGGAGAATACGTGATTAAGGATGGTGATATTGTTTCTGTTGACTGTGGAGTGGTGCTTAATAATTTTGTCGGCGATTCGGCCTATACTTTTCCGATTGGAAATGTAGATCCGGAGACATTACGATTACTGAAGGTTACTAAGGAATGTTTGTACCTCGCTATTGATAAAGCAGTAGTTGGGATGAGGATAGGGGATGTTGGCTACGCTGTTCAGGAACATGCTGAAAAGAATGGTTTTGGAGTAGTGAGAGAACTGGTAGGACATGGGGTAGGATTCAAACTTCATGAGAAGCCTGAAGTTCCAAATTATGGCAGACGCGGTTCAGGTATAAAGCTCGAAGAAGGAATGGTGATTGCGATAGAGCCGATGATCAATGGCGGTAAGGCCGGAGTGAAATTCTGGGATGATGGATGGACAGTGAGCACGATTGATAAGAAGCCATCAGCTCATTATGAGCATTCGGTGGCTGTAAAAAAGGGTAAAGCAGACGTTCTTTCAACATTTCAGTACATTGAGGAAGTTTTGAAACAAAAAGATTAAAAATTAAAAATTTTTATTTAATTTTGCATCCCTGTTCCGATTGGCTTAGAAGCAGAATATGTTATTGTAAATCAATTGTTTTAATGAATTACAATAAAATAACTAAAGAAAGCCAGACAGGAATTAGTAAAGACAGGAAAAACTTAAATTAATATATGGCCAAACAGGCTTCAATTGAACAGGACGGAATAATCAGGGAAGCATTGTCAAATGCAATGTTTCGGGTCGAGTTGGAAAACGGACATGAGATTATTGCGCATATTTCAGGAAAGATGAGGATGCACTACATCAAGATCTTACCAGGGGATAAAGTGAAGCTGGAAATGTCACCATACGATTTAAGTAAAGGAAGAATAACATACAGATACAAATAGAGAAAAGATGAAAGTTAGAGCATCCATCAAAAAACGCAGCGCTGATTGTAAGGTGATCCGTCGTAAGGGAGTACTTTATGTGATTAACAAAAAGAACCCTAAGTACAAACAACGTCAGGGATAAAATTAAATTTAGTTGCTGGTTAATAGTAGTTAGTTGTTAGACGCAACTGTCAACTGTCAACTGTCAACTGTCAACTTTTTAGTAAAATATGGCAAGGATAGCAGGTATTGATTTACCAAGAAACAAAAGAGGAGAGATCGGACTTACTTACATTTTCGGTATCGGAAGGGCAACCGCACAAAGGATCCTTAAAGATGCAGGAATTGATGTAAACATCAAAGTACAGGATTGGACCGATGATCAGTTAGCAGCAATACGTGGTTTCATTAATGATGAGATCAAAGTTGAAGGTGCATTACGTTCAGAAGTTCAATTGAACATCAAACGTTTAATGGATATTGGTTGTTACCGTGGACTTCGTCACCGTAAGGGACTTCCTGTTCGTGGTCAGCGTACCAAAAACAATTCACGTACCCGTAAAGGAAAACGTAAAACAGTTGCAAACAAGAAAAAGGCAACCAAGTAAGATATGAGATGTAAGATTTGAGATATGAGAATATTTCGAATCCTTATCTCGATTAATTAACAAATTGAGCGGATATGAAGTTTCGGATCCCAATGGGTCATACTTCATGATTAAAACAAGAAATAGATATGAGTAAAGAGAATGTATCTCACATCTCAAGTCTCACATCTCAAATCTAAAATAATGGCAAAAACTAAAAAAGTTACCAAAAAACGTATTGTAATTGTAGAGCCAATTGGTGAAGCTCACGTGAATGCTACATTCAACAACATCATCATTACTCTGACTAACCTTCAGGGCCAAACAATCAGCTGGTCTTCAGCTGGTAAAATGGGCTTCAAAGGTTCTAAGAAAAATACTCCGTATGCTGCCGGACAGGCTGCAAGTGACTGTGCTAAAGTGGCACATGATCTTGGTCTTCGTAAGGTTCAGGTATATGTTAAAGGACCAGGTTCAGGCCGTGAGTCTGCTATTCGTACTTTGCAAACTGCAGGTATTGAAGTAACAACTATACAGGATATTACTCCGCTTCCGCATAACGGTTGCCGTCCTCCAAAAAGAAGAAGAGTTTAACAAATACTAATTAATAAATTTTTTTAAAGCTAAGATTCTTCAGCCATGGGCTGAAAGATACTTTAAAAACCCACAAACATGGCTAGATACACCGGACCCAAGTCCAAGATTGCCCGTAGATTCAGAGAACCAATTTTCGGTCCTGATAAGGCATTAGAAAGAAAAAACTATCCTCCTGGAATGCATGGTACCTCCAGAAAAAGAGGTAAGCAATCTGAATATGCAGTTCAGTTAATGGAGAAGCAAAAAGTTAAATACACTTATGGTGTATTAGAACGCTATTTTGAAAACCTTTTCCACAAAGCATCTGCTAAAGAAGGAATTACTGGTGATAACCTCTTGAAATTCCTGGAAGCCCGTCTTGATAATACTGTTTACCGTTTAGGGATTGCTCCAACCCGCTCTGCTGC
>CAZGCG010000255.1:3360-5443 GCA_964524205.1 uncultured Sphingobacterium sp.
AAATCTCATATCTCAAATCTCATATCCATAAACAATAAACAAATTTGATAAATGGCAATTTTAGCATTTCAGAAACCTGATAAAGTTATCATGCAGAAATCTACGGATTTCGAAGGAACATTCGAGTTCAGACCTTTAGAGCCTGGTTTCGGTGTTACCATTGGTAATGCATTACGCAGAATACTTTTATCTTCCCTGGAAGGTTTTGCAATAACTTCAGTTCGTTTTTCGGGAGTATCCCACGAATTCTCAACAATTAAAGGTGTTGTAGAAGATGTAACTGAGATTATTCTGAACTTAAAGCAGGTACGTTTCAAAAAGACCGGCGAATCTGGTGATAATGAGAAGATTTTCGTAATCATTAATGGTAGCGATCAGTTTAAAGCTGGTGATATCAGTAAGTTCTCCAATAATTTTGAGGTTCTTAATTCTGATCTGGTTATCTGTAATATGGAGACTTCAGTTACTCTGGAGATCGAACTGACAGTAAACAAGGGCAGAGGTTATGTTGCCGCAGAAGAAAATAAGAATGCAGATGCTGTTTTAGGTGTTATTGCAATCGACTCAATCTATACTCCGATCAAAAATGTGAAGTATTCTATCGAAAACTTCCGTGTTGAGCAGAAAACAGATTATGAGAAATTAGTTCTTGATATCGCTACTGATGGTTCAATTCATCCTGAAGAAGCATTGAAAGAAGCAGCTAAAATCCTGATTCATCACTTCATGTTATTCTCTGATGAAAATATCATGCTTGAATCTCAGGCTAAAGAAGAAACTAAAGAAGTTGATGAGGAAATCCTGCACATGCGTAAGATCCTTAAAATGGAATTGGTTGATCTTGATCTTTCTGTTCGTGCATTAAACTGCCTGAAAGCTGCAGACATCCGTTCACTGGCTGATCTTGTTTCTTATGATGTTGCAGATATGCTTAAGTTCAGAAACTTTGGTAAAAAATCATTGACAGAAATACAGGACCTGGTTAAATCTAAAGGATTATCCTTTGGTATGAACCTTTCCAAATTCAAATTAGACGAAGAATAATAATATAATAATAAGCGAAATGCATAATTCCCGATCCCGAAAGGTTGATTGACGGTATGCACGTGCACAATTTAACAAAACATGAGACACGGTAAAAAAGTAAACCATTTAAGTCGTACAGACAGTCACCGCAGAGCGATGCTGGCTAATATGGCTTCTTCGCTTATCCTACACAAGCGCATCACAACTACACTTGCTAAAGCAAAAGCATTGCGTGTGTATGTTGAACCAATCATTACTAAATCTAAAGATGATACTACTCACTCACGTCGTACAGTATTTAGTTACTTACAGAACAAAGAGGTAGTTTCCATCCTTTTCCGCGATATTGCTGCTAAAGTTGCAAACCGTCCCGGAGGTTATACCCGTATTCTTAAAATGGGTAATCGTTTAGGTGACAACGCATCTATGGCCTTAATTGAACTTGTTGATTACAATGAGGTTTACAAAGGTGGTGATGCAGCAGCTGCCGAGAAGAAAACAACCCGCCGTCGTGGTTCAAAAGCAAAGTCAGCCTCCACTAAAGCTACAGCTGATAAAGAGACTCCAAAAGCAGTTGTGGCTGCTGAAGAAGTAGAAGTTGTTGAGGCTCCGGTTGCTGAAGTTGAAACTGTTGAGGCTGTTGAAGCTCCTGTAGCTGAAGTAGAAACTGCTGAAGAAGCACCAGAAGCTGATGCAACTGAAGAAGCTCCTGCTGCTGATACTGAAGAGAAGAAAGGAGAGTAATTTCTCTATTCCATAAGAACAAGGCTTGCATATTTTATGCAGGCCTTTTTTGTTTTTGTTAACTGGAAATAGGACATGGAACTATACGCTGCACTATTTCTCATTTCCTATTTCCTATTTCCCATTCCCTAATTCCAATCGAATACGTATCTAATCTCAAACTCAATACTACTCCTTTGAGTATCCCATTCCCCAATCGGGAAAAATTATCCCATATAATTCCCGCATTTTAGACAAAAATCCCTCTTTTTAGCCTATTTGGCACTTGGTCTGCTATTTGTCTATGTATTATCAAACATTGATAAAATTTAAA
>CAZGCG010000256.1:0-5441 GCA_964524205.1 uncultured Sphingobacterium sp.
AACTGGCAGGTACGTAAAGCAGATGGTACACTGATCAGACCATAGCCCTTATTTTAAAAATAAACAATAAATATTAATTATAATGCTAAAACAGATTTTAACTATATGTCTTCTACTTTCCAGCTATCAGGTCATTGCCCAATATCCTGAAGCCCGAATCTCAAATGGAGAAATTGAAGCCAGATTATACTTACCTGATGCAAAAGAAGGGTTTTATCGCGGTAGCAGGTTTGACTGGGCGGGTGTAATTCCAAGCCTTAAATATAAGGGTCATGAGTATTTCGGAGAGTGGTATGCAAAGCATGACCCTAACAGACACGATGCGATTACCGGCCCTGTCGAGGCTTTTGATCCGATTGAATATGAATCAGCCGCTCCTGGTGAAACCTTCATTAAAATCGGAATTGGTACTGTTAAAAAGATAAATAATAATCCATACCGCTTCAATGCTCCTTTTGAACTGGTTAATACCGGGACATGGAAAGTCCGTAAAAAGCATGACAGGATTATATTTATTCATAAACTGAATGATGGTAAAGGTTATTCATACACCTATACTAAAACGGTAAGATTATTAAAAGGCAAACCTGAACTGGTTTTGGAGCATAATCTAAAAAACACCGGTCAGAAATCAATTAATACGAGTGTTTTTAACCATAATTTCTTCGTGATCGACAGTCAGACTACAGGATCCGATTTTACAGTTACCCTTCCTTTTAAAATTGGCAATAAACCGACAGGTAAAAACCTGATGGACTTTAGTGAAAATAAAATGAGCTATTTAAGGGATCTCAAAAAAGGTGAAAGTACAATGGAGTACCCTACAGGATATTCAGGTGATAAGGTTGAAGATTATGATTTCAGAATCGAAAATAAAAAAACAGGTGCCGGTGTAAGAATAACTGCCGACAGGGCCTTATCAAAATTCATGTACTGGTCGGTTCCTACCACACTGAGTCCTGAGCCATTTATTAAGGTTGATGCTGACCCTGGTAAGCAATTTAACTGGGCCATAAAATATCAGTTTTACAATACAGAAAAATAGTCAACAAATATAATATTATGATCAACAGAAGATCTTTCCTTAAAACCTCAGGGATTATTGCATTGAGCAGTGCATTACCTGCATGGGCTAATTCAATAAATGGATATCCTGCACTTAAATATCCGCCATTCGGTTTACAGGTTTACACATTGAACAGCATAATTAATGCTCCCGGTGCGGATACCAGAACCGTTCTTAAACAAATCGCGGACCTTGGAATCAGGGAACTTGAAACGGCAACAGGCACTGGTGGCTTATATTACAGACATTCTGCGAGGGATTTTGCGGCAATTGTGAATGATCTGGGTCTAAAATGGATTGGAAATCATGTAGGCGGATTACCCCGTACTGCACAGGTAGCAGCAGGCTCACGAAATCTGAGAGATAATTTGCAGCAAATCGTCGATGAGGCTGCTGAAGGTGGATGTGGCTGGGTAATTTGTTCAAGTTCATCAATCAATAATCTTGATGAGATTAAAAAAACTACTGAAATTTTTATTAAAGCAGGTGATGCCGCTGCGAGAAATAAAATGAAATTTGCATATCATAACCATCAGTCGGAGTTTACTGTCATTGAAGGTACATCTGCTTTCGACTATGTTTTGGGCAATACCGATAAAAATAAAGTGTTCATGGAACTGGATCTTGCCTGGGCAACTGCTGCGGGTATGGATCCGGTGGCATTGTTCAAAAAATACCCGAACCGATTCCCCTTATGGCATGTTAAAGATCTTGACAAAGTTACAGGCAAGCCTTGCCCTGTAGGAACAGGCAAGGTTGATTTCAAACATATCTTTGAAAATTCCAGACTTTCAGGGGTTAAACACGCCTTTATTGAACAGGATGGTGCAAAGATTATTGAAGATCCGGCATCAAGCGTTGAATGGCTTAAAGCTAATATTTACAATAAGTCTTAAGTTTTCTACTTGCTAATCTAAGCCTGATCCTGTATGTCTTCCTGCAATTTATGCAGGATCAGGAAATTGCCTTTCTTATCCTGATTAATTTTATCAGCAGGTCTTCCAGATTATCCAGGTGCAGCATATTGGCACCATCTGATTTGGCATTGGCCGGGTCAGGGTGGGTTTCTATAAATAATCCATCAGAACCAACTGCAATTGCAGCTTTCGCGATGGTTTCGATCAGTGCAGGCTTCCCTCCTGTTACTCCGCTTGCCTGATTGGGTTGCTGCAATGAATGGGTGCAATCCATCACTACCGGTACACCAAAGGATCTCATTTCGGGTATGCCCCTGAAGTCAACTATCATGTCCTGGTATCCGAAAGTATTACCGCGATCGGTAAGGATCACATTCGGATTACCCGAATCCTGAACTTTATCTACTGCAAAGCGCATTGCAGATGCAGACAGAAACTGGCCTTTTTTTACATTAATTGTCTTTCCGGTCTTAGCAGCAGCAATCAAAAGATCGGTTTGGCGACATAAAAAAGCAGGAATTTGCAATACATCGACATACTCAGCAGCCATTGCAGCTTCATGACTTTCATGAATATCTGTTACAGTAGGAACAGCAAATTCCCGACTGACCCTGGATAATATTTTAAGTGCTTTTTCATCCCCGATTCCTGTAAAAGAATCAAGGCGTGAGCGGTTTGCTTTTCGGTATGAACCCTTGAATATCAATGGGATAGCTAATCTGTCTGTAATGTTTACAATCCGATCGGCTATTCTGAGAGCCATTTCTTCACTTTCTATTGCACACGGACCAGCCATGAGAAAAAAATTGCCTGAGCCGGTATATTTTATTTGCGGGATATTATTGATCATTAATTTCCTAATTCTGATATAAATTTAATACGCATCAGTTGTACCTCTTCGCGTGTATAATCATCTGTTCCAAGTTCAGCCATTGCAGTATCTATAGAATCTGTTTCTGTGGATCTGAAATAATCGTAAACCTCATCCTGCCTGTCCTCCTCAATCAATTCATCAATGTAATAATTGAGGTTGAGTTTAGTCCCGGAGTTTACAATGGTTTCCAGCTCTTTCAAAATATCATCGTAGGTAATTCCTTTGGCAGATGCAATATCTTCCAATGCAATTTGTCTGTCGATGTTTTGAATTATTGACACTTTGAGAGCAGATTTATTGGCAGCACTCTTAATCACAAGATCGACAGGGCGGTCAATATCATTATCTTCAACATATTTTTTTATGAGTTCAATAAATGGCAGGCCAAACTTCAAAGCTTTTCCCGAACCAACACCATGAATCTGTTTAAGCTCTTCAATGGAAACAGGATAATGAATGCACATTTCATCCAGTGATGGATCCTGAAATACTACAAATGGGGGCAGATTTTTCTGTTTGGCGATCTTTTTCCGCAGATCTTTAAGCATCTGTAAAAGCTGGGTATCAAGTGCTCCACTTTGCTGCTGGGATTCTTCAACCTCATCTTCAGCCTCATCCATCAGATAGTTTAGTATAAACTTTAATGAATGCGGATTTTCAATGAATGAATTACCGGATCTGGTTAACTTTAATAAACCATAATTATCAATATCTTTCTGAACATAGTTATTGAGAACAGCTTGTCGCAGTAAGGACTTCCACAATATTTCACCCTGCTCCTTCCCTGAGCCAAAAAGAGGATGTTTACTATGACCATAAGAAGCAACCTGGGCATTTTCAATTCCCATCATAATATTGATGAAATACTGATCATCAAATTTTTCTCCAAGCTCCCTTATTAATTTTAATACGCTATGCAATGGAGCTTCCGCATCGAAATATTTTTTAGTGTGACGGCAATTATCGCACATATTATTGCAACCAGTCTCATTAAAGTTCTCGCCAAAATAGTGTAATATCTGTTTACGCCTGCATACAGAAGATTCGGCATAATCAATCACTTCTTTAAGTATCTGAGTTCCTATTTCTCTTTCAGAAACAGGCTTATCTTTCATAAACTTGGTGAGCTTATCAATATCTTTCTGTGAGTAAAAAGCTACACAAATACCTTCACCCCCATCCCGGCCGGATCGGCCGGTTTCCTGGTAATAACCTTCCATGCTCTTTGGAATATCATGGTGGATGACATAGCGAACATCCGGCTTGTCGATACCCATACCAAAAGCAATGGTTGCAACAATCACATCAACATCTTCCATCAGAAAATTATCCTGAGTTTCAGCCCTTGTCTTTGGATCAAGTCCGGCATGGTATGGAAGAGCCTTAATTCCATTCAGTTTTAACGCTTCTGCTACCTCTTCTACCTTCTTACGGCTCAGACAGTAAACAATTCCTGATTTCCCGGAATTCATTTTAGCATACCTGACAATTTCTTTAATTACATTCCGCTTGGCCCGTACTTCATAGAATAAATTGGGCCGGTTAAAGGATGATTTAAAAAGAGCTGCATTATTCATCTGCAGATTCTTCTGAATATCCTGCTGAACCTTTGGGGTTGCGGTAGCAGTAAGCGCAATAATTGGAATATTGTCTCCAATATTGTCAATTACCTGACGAATTCTGCGATACTCCGGCCTGAAATCATGGCCCCACTCTGAAATACAATGTGCTTCGTCAACTGCTACGAATGAAATAGATATCCCCCGCAAAAAATCAACATTCTCAGGTTTGGTAAGTGATTCAGGGGCTACATACAGTAATTTAGTCTCCCCATTGCTTACATCCTCCTTAACCTTGGTAATCTCAGATTTATTTAAGGACGAATTTAAAAAATGGGCAATGCTATCAGTACCTCCAAAAGCCCTTAACTGATCTACCTGATTTTTCATCAGTGCAATAAGCGGTGAAATGACGATTGCTGTACCTTCGCTCATCAGGGCCGGTAACTGGTAACATATTGATTTGCCACCACCAGTTGGCATTATTACAAAAGTATCTTTCTTCTGAAGTATACTGGTTATTATAGCTTCCTGATCACCTTTAAAGTTATCAAAGCCGAAAAAATTCTGTAAATTATCAAACAGGGATTTGTTTATTTCCATTGCCTGGTTGGAAAAAATTGAAAATGGGTCATAATAATATTCAAAATAACATATTTTTGCGATTAATTATCTTTTTATTAAAAAAATATCTCATTGAAAAGCAATGTTGAAATATTAGAAATCGCAAGAAAAACGCTTCAAATTGAAGCTGAAAGCGTAAAACGACTTGCTACTCAATTAAATGATAATTTTTCAGAATTGGTACATCAAATTCTGTACCTAAATGCCAGAGTCATAGTAACTGGCATTGGAAAAAGTGCAATAATCGCTCAAAAAATTGTAGCAACTTTCAATTCCACCGGAACACCCTCTATTTTCATGCATGCAGCAGATGCCATTCATGGCGATTTGGGAATGATTCAAAAAGATGATCTGGTAAAAAAAAAAAAAAAAAGTGGAAATACACCTGAAATTAAAGTTTT
>CAZGCG010000257.1:0-5431 GCA_964524205.1 uncultured Sphingobacterium sp.
AGTAAATTACCTGGTTCATTCAATATTTCGGCAGCATAGGCCATACTTTCTTTCACTGAATACTTTCCTGGCTCAATAGAAAAGGAACCAAGATGCCTTAGCCACCACTTCATTTCCATTTGCTTTTTTAAGGACATAATATAAAGCCGTTTCATTTTGCCCTGTTTAATAAGCACCTGATAAGCCAGATAAAAACCTAAAAAGCCGTCGCCGAAACTGAAGTGATTGATTGATAATATATAAGAAGAATCTGATTTAATATCTACTGTCCTGATAATCAGTTTATTAAAGTAAAATGTCCTGAAAAATTTCGATAGGAGGTACCCGCCCACTTTTAACCAGAATAGCGATAAGGGCTTTGATTTAATGATCATGATAGCAAATCTCCTAAAACTTTCGCAAAACCTCTATTGATCATTTCATGCCCTTCATTTAAATTCAATATTTCAGCTTTTTTTATCCGGGGCAAAAAAGCTTTACCAATACTTAGGGGATATGATTTATCACGCTGCCCGAAAATGAAAATACTTCGGATAGGATGATTATTTAACGCAGAAACGAGTTTTGTTTCATCAGTTGTTAAAAATCGTAAATAAGTTAAGCTGGCATACAGGTTAAACCTCAATTCATGCGTTTCAATTTCTTTTAAAAGAATCCCATGGCCCTCAGCATCTATAAACCGAGCCCTTTTGCACATATTTAACAGCTTAACCATTGCATCTTTACTCAACGATACTTTCTCTATGATTTTATTCCCGAATTTACTTCTGCTAAAAAACCTGATAATATTTCCGGGCTTAATAGATGATGGCGCCGCTACGATATATTCATTGATCATTTCAGGAAGCTCTTCAGCAATTGTGGTTGCATAATGAGTACCCATAGAATAACCAATTACCGAAAAACGATTGATGTTTTGTGCCTTACAAAAGTCCAGAATAAGGTTGGCTAGTTCTTTTTTTGTTAATCCTGTTTTTACAGTATCCAGACTTTGGTCCTTCAGCTTTGTGGCTTTATGAAAAAACAGATCGAAGCCCCAAAAAGTATATTTATTTCCTAATTCCGGTTCTAATTCCCGAAACTGTTTACCATGCATACCAAAACCATGAAAACACAGCATATGCGCCTCACCTGTTCCATATTTATAATAATGGAGATCAACAAAATCGGAATTATAAAAATGTGAGGTCAATGGATTAAACTATTGCATTAATTAATGCCAGAGCCCAGGTATACTCCGCATCGTGTGATATGGTAAGGCTCAGCTCGAATTTTTTAAGATGTGCCGGTAATACTACCGTCGGCGTTCCTGCTTTTTTGGCCCTGCTGATTTCGATTTTTTTCCATCCCAGAGGTGATGAGTCTAATTGTTTGATGGCTTTATAAACAGCCTCCTTAGCTGCCCAGGTAGAGGCATAACGTTGTAAAGAATCAGAAAAACTCTCGCAGTAAGCTATTTCAGCTGGAGTATAGACCTTGTTTTTGAAGAGATCGCTGAGTGAAAGTTTAAAATTTTCTATATGTACCAAATCATTTCCGACAGCAAATGTACGCTGTGCAGTTATTTGATTTACAGACATTTCCAACTCATTCTTCATCTATAACAGGTACTGCCATAATATTAAATCCACCATCTACAAAATGAATATTGCCACTTACTTTTTTTGAAAGATCAGAGAAATAGTAAAGGGCGGCATCTCCTACATCGCCGGCATCAATATTCCCTAACGGAGCCATGTATTTGCCTAATTTACGCATTTTGCGTACACCATTGATCCCGCCTGATGAAGTAGTCATAACCAGTCCGGCAGAAATGGCGTTAACCCGAACCTGCTTATTGCGGAAGTAGCTTGCCAGATAGAGCATTATATTTTCAAGAGCCGCCTTATTGATTGCCATTCCTCCATATTGTGGGATAACTCTGTTAGCTGCATTATAGGTAAGAGTTAGGATGGATGCATTTTTCTGTAACAAACTTTCAGCTACCCGGGCGATTCTTAAGAGAGAATAGGCACTGATATTAAAAGAATCCATCAGATCTTCGAAAGGAATATCTATGTAAGCAGGGATGGGTTCTTTACTGCCAATAAAGTTTGAACACAGTACTTTGGTGTTAGCAAAAGCTACACCATGTAAAATGTAATCGATAGGGCCATGAGTATTGTATACCGCATTCAGAAAATTGCTGATCTGAGCTTCATCCCTTACATCAACCTGCATTGCAAGTTTGGTATCAAGGCCTAATTTTTCAAGCAGGTACAGCACCTCATCGCGCGTATCTTCAACATAGCTTAAGGCAATTTTGCAGCCCGACTGATGTAGTTTTAAAGCAATATTATAGGCAATGGATTCTTCATTCCTGACCCCAAAAACTGCCGCAACCTTACCAGTATTATTTATCATATCTTGACAATTTTAAGGCACTATTGGTACCACCAAACCCATAATTAAGACATACAATGCTATTAATTGGTTTTGAAAAACTTTCTTGCGGAAGCAGGTGACGGAAAGCAGCCAGAGGCTTCACAGGTCCTTTCCAGTCCGGGTTTTTCTGGAACGTTTCTAATTCAGGATTGAGATTTGGAGAATTTAAACAGGGCAATACCTTTTGTTCTTTAAGCATTAGTAATGCTGTTATAAATTCAACGGCACCTGCGCCACCCAACATATGCCCGAATTGGGATTTTGGTGCAGATATATGGTATCCTTCTTCACCCAGTGCATCAATTACACTTAACAGTTCAATAGCATCTCCTGATGGGGTAGATGTACCATGTACTTTCACAACATCGGGTTTTTCATCTGAACCGGCCATTACACCTTTCCATAGCCTTTGCTGTCCGGCAAATGATGGATAGAACATATCACCATCGCCGTCTGAATTGTTAAAATATTCGTCAATCACCCCTAATATATCAGCACCACGGGCTACTGCCTGCTCATATTCTTCAAGGGCTACTATACCTGCACCAAATGAGCATACAAACCCGTTTCTGGCCATGTCAAATGGGCGCGAGCTTTCTTCAGGGCTAAAACCCCGGCTTAAAACCATCATTCCATCAAAACCAATAAAGGTTTCAAGTGATGTGCTTTCTACCCCGCCTGTGATTGCACGATCCTGCAATCCATATTTGATTAGCCGATAAGCGTAACCAATGTTACCGAGTCCGGTGGCACAGGCAGAGCTGATGGTTTCACAGACACCCTTGTTTTTTATAAGAACCGATACATTGGCTGCTTCGCGGTAGGTCATGGTTCGGTCGACAGTATGACCACCCGAATGCCGGGTTTTTCTGCCAAAAACGTAAAAATTGTGCCATCCGTTTCTGAGAATCACATTAGCTGAACCACCAGAACCTATCACCACGCCGGTTCGCTCTGACTGGACAAGATCTTTTGACCAGCCAGCCATTTTTATTGCATTTTGCGCTGCAAGCATTGACCAGATGCTACCTACGTCTGAAGTAGCCAGGTTCGCATCCGGGATCCGGTTCAATTTATCAATATAGGTCTCCGGATAGATGCCTTCCATTGGGTCCCAAATTACCTCCAGATCCATCTCTGGCTCGGTGATAAAACCCGCTACTGTAGACCTGACCTGCTTCTCATAAGCCATAGCATCGTCGAATGTGCGGATCAGGCTTTTATTAGCAAATAGCTTGCTGCTAAACTCTGAAAGATCTTTGCAGGTAGGAAACGCTCCTCCCATACCAACAACAGCCACCTTTCTGCCAGGTATATTAACCACGTGCTTTTACTTTTAAAATCAGATCAACCACGTCTTTTACTGTTGAGCCTAAATCGTCAATATCATCGTCCTCAAATTCAATATCAAACTTTTGCTCGACTTTTGCGACGATAGCGATCATTTGGGATGATGGTACATTCATATCAGCTAAAAAATCTGTTTCTTCTGTTACACCTACTAATTTTTCGGGCTCTATCATTCTTACAGTTTTAAGTACCTCTATCAAACCGTCAATAATTTCTTGTCTTTCCATTTAAAATTTACTTTTTGTTTATTGCTCTAAAATATTCTATGTCTATTTCCCGCCCTGTTATATCATAGTAATCAGAAATAAGTTTAAAATCAGGTGAGAGATCATATTTAAGTAAGCGCTCTTCGTTAAAATCTTTAAAATAATCGTCAAGGTCTAATCCCTGGGGGCATCTGTAAATCCTCCCATCGCAAACCATTTGCTTAAATTTATAAAATGTTATTTTCCCCAGCATAACATAAGTATCGCCCTTCTCAAGTGCGGCCATAAAGTTCACATTGCCTACGCTGATAAAGCTTGGGACAGATTTTTCTTTCAAATCCTCGGGGGCACAACTATGTTTCTGACAGATCAAAAACATGGATAAAGATGCAGCGGTTGCCTGAACAAAGGACTCGATCTGATCTACTCCTCTGAAAATGCCAAAGTGATCCTCTACATCATAATCTGTAGGAGTGTAACTCGCTACCACGCCTGTTTTGGGCGAGTGCCAATGATATTTATCAACAAGCAGTTTTTTAGGACCGTAGGCAATAAGTATTTCTCTAGGATGAATTGAACACAGGCTTTCTACATGTTTGCCCTTATCATAATATCCCACCATTTATATTTATGTTAGTTCCGTTAATATATGATGCCTTATCCGACAAAAGGAAGGCAACCACATCTGCAACCTCATTTACCTTACCGAAACGGTTGGCAGGAATGGCTTTTAAATATTCCTGTCTGAATTTTTCAGGTACCGAATCTGTCATCTCTGTTTCAATAAAACCCGGGGCTATGCTTAATATCCTGATGGAATGTTCTTCGCTCAAAGCGGAAACTTCGCGGGCGAGTGATTTGGACAGGGCTGCCAAACCAGCTTTAGTTGCCGAATAAACTGCCTGAAAGGCATTTCCGGTTTCGCCAACACATGAACTTACATTGATAATTACCCCGCGTTTATTTAAAAGGAATTGTTTCATAACAGCCTTACAGATCATGATTGGTGCTTTCAGATTTACCTGCAGCAGCTTGTCTATTTCATTCTCCGGCTGATAAATGAGGGACTTATCAAATGTAATACCCGCATTATTGATTACCCCATAGAGCGTATCTCCATGCTCTTTTTTTAGACGTTTACAAAATTCAGTGAGTTCGCCCGGATCGCTTAGATCAGCACAAAGCAGATGGTGTTTAGGATCAAAATTGGTAAAGCTTTCCTTGCGCGTGGCATGTAAGATCAATGTATATTCTTTTGATAACGCGTTTGATATTGCCAGGCCCAAACCCCTGCTTGCTCCGGTTATCAGTATCTTTTTTTCCGGCATTTTAAGCTAAAGTTTTAATAATAATCTCTTCTTTATGAATTCAAACAGATCCTGATACCTGTAAAAGTATAAAATCAAATATAATTTTTAAATTATAGATACTCTGCCGGATATAAAAATTAA
>CAZGCG010000258.1:0-5418 GCA_964524205.1 uncultured Sphingobacterium sp.
CCGATAGCTATCGGGTTGAAAACGTGAAAATTATCAAATGATTTCAGGAGTTGAATTCCAATTAGATTATCAAAAGGCTTAATTCTTAATTTGAAAAAAAACACGGTATTCTTCCTTCAACTCAATCAGGCAGGCCGCACATAAACAGCCCTCATAATTCTCACTAACATACTGAACCTCATTCAAATTCAGTTGTATAGTGCTGCATTGACATTTGCTGAATGCATTGGCCTTACATTCCATTCTTTTGCTGCAACGCTCGCAGGTGATGATTTCATGTTTAATCATTTGTATCTGAATATTATAGCCAGGAAACATTAAATCCCGAAGAATAAATCCTTCGGGATTTAATGTACTCAATTAAACAAGGAACTTAAGACCCGCAACTGACACAGCCATCTTCCATACTGCAACTTGCGCCTCCCTCAGCTACTGATGGTTCAATACTCCCTGAATCGTTTTGAACCGGATCAAGCTTTGGAACTACCGGCTCCAGGGTCTTTCCTCCCTGCTTTTCTACTGTAAATTGAACCGCCTTTGTTGCCGCCTGGGTACGCAGATAGTACATCCCAGTTTTCAAACCCTTTTTCCATGCATAAAAATGCATGGAGGTTAATTTAGCGGTAGTGGGATTATCTACAAATAGATTAAGTGATTGCGACTGGCAGATAAAAGCACCCCGATCAGCAGCCATATCAATCAGATTACGCTGTTTAATTTCCCAAACTGTTTTGTACAATTCCCTGATCTCTTTGGGTATTTCTTCAATATGTTGTACAGAACCATTGGCCCTGATGATATTATCCTTCATGGTATTGTTCCATAGGCCCAGATTAATCAAATCTTTAAGCAAATGCTTATTCACAATAATAAACTCTCCGCTTAATACTCTGCGGGTATAAATATTAGATGTGTAGGGCTCAAAACATTCATTATTCCCTAATACCTGAGAAGTTGATGCGGTAGGCATCGGAGCAACAAGCAGGGAATTCCGAACCCCAAATTGTTTTACCTCCTCTCTTAACTGTTCCCAGTCATGTCTTTCTGAAGGCTTAACACCCCAGAGATCAAACTGAAACAAACCATTTGATAATGGAGATCCTTCAAAAGTTTCATACGCTCCCTGTTCCTTCGCCAAATCCTTACTGGCCGTCATCGCAGCAAAATAGATCGTCTCAAATATATTTTTGTTCAGTATTGCAGCCAGTTCACTTTCAAATGGCAGACGCATCAGAATAAAAGCATCAGCAAGGCCCTGTACACCCAACCCCACCGGCCGATGACGTAAATTGGAATTTCTTGCTTCCTCAACCGGATAAAAGTTATTATCGATAATGCAGTTCAGGTTTTTAGTGACCTGATAGGTAATCTCATACAATTTTTCAAAATCAAACTGCCCATCAGTAACAAAACGTGGTAGAGCTATAGATGCAAGGTTACATACAGCTACTTCATCCGGACTGGTATATTCCATAATTTCAGTGCAGAGATTACTGCATTTAATGGTACCCAAATTCTGCTGATTGCTTTTACTGTTTGCTGCATCTTTATATAGCAGATATGGGGTGCCCGTTTCAATCTGTGCTTCCAGAATAGCAAACCATAATTCCTGCGCCTTAATCGTTTTACGTGCCCTACCCTCCGATTCATACTGATGATACAGCTCTTCAAACTCCTTCCCAAAACATTCGTGTAATCCCGGTGCCTCATGCGGACAAAAAAGGCTCCATTCCTCATTGGCCTCGACTCTCTTCATAAAAAGATCAGGCACCCAGAGTGCATAGAAAAGATCCCGTGCACGCATTTCTTCTTTACCATGATTCTTCCTAAGGTCAAGAAATTCAAACACATCGGCATGCCAGGGCTCCAGATAAATGGCAAAGGCACCTTTCCTCTTCCCACCTCCCTGATCTACATAACGGGCTGTATCATTAAACACTTTCAGCATCGGAACAATTCCATTGCTGGTACCATTCGTACCGCCTATATAAGTCCCCGTAGCCCTGACATTATGTATTGCCAGACCTATTCCGCCTGCACTCTGCGAAATACGAGCTGTCTGCTTCAGCGTATCGTAAATACCATCAATACTATCATCTTTCATAGCTAAAAGAAAACAGGACGACATCTGAGGCTTGGGGGTTCCGGCATTAAAAAGCGTCGGTGTAGCATGAGTGAACCAGCGCTCAGTCATCAGATTATAGGTATTTATAACACTCTCCAGATCATTTTTATGGATTCCGATCGCCACACGCATATACATATGCTGTGGGCGCTCAATAACTTTACCATCAATCCGAAGCAGGTAAGATTTTTCAAGTGTTTTAAAACCGAAATAATCGAATCCAAAATCGCGGTCATAAATAATAGAACTATCCAGCAGATCAGCATTTTTTTCAATTATTTCAATCACATCATCCGCGATCAATGGCATTTTACGACCACTGTGCGCATCTGAATAATGATAAAGATTCAGCATGGTTTCGGAAAATGATTTGGTTGTATTCTTATGCAGGTTACTTACAGCGATACGACTGGCCAGTAAGGCATAATCGGGGTGCTTGGTGGTGAGCGACGCTGATGTCTCTGCTGCCAGATTATCCAATTCGGTGGTGCTGACGCCATCATAAAGTCCTTCAATTACTTTTTTTGCAACATCAATGGCATCTACCAGCGGACTTAGACCATAGGATAGTTTCTGTATGCGGGCAGTAATTTTATCGAACTTAACGCTCTCTTTTCTTCCGTTTCTTTTGATTACAAACATGATTCTTTTATGATTGAATATTCTTGTTAGATATTTTAGATGTTAATTGAGTAAAGGTTAATCGCAAAATTGAATTTCCCATCTCAACTATGTGTCTCCTTAAAAATCCTCTTCCAGTGAGAAATTATTTGATTCCTTGCTACCGGAAAGTACTCCCGCTTTCTGATAGTCACCAACCCTCTTTTCAAAGAAATTAGTTTTCCCCTGAAGAGAAATCATTTCCATAAAGTCAAAAGGATTTGATGCATGATAAATTTTCGGACAACCCAATTCATCAGCCCAGCGGTCGGCTACAAATTCAATGTATTGTTTCATCAGTTTGGCATTCATACCAATAAGTTCCACTGGCAAAGCCTCACTGATAAATTCCTTCTCAATCTCCACTGCATCACGGATAATACCAAGAACCTGTTCTTCTGAAAGTTTATTGGAAAGCATCCGGTAAAGCATACAGGCGAATTCGCAATGAAGTCCCTCATCGCGACTGATCAGCTCGTTGCTAAATGTGAGGCCAGGCATCAAGCCCCGTTTTTTTAACCAGAATATGGAGCAGAAACTACCACTAAAAAAAATACCTTCAACTGCTGCAAAAGCAACCAGACGTTCGGCAAAACTCCCATTTTCAATCCAGCGAAGTGCCCATTCTGCCTTTTTCTTCACTGCCGGGACCGTATCAATGGCATGGAAGAGATGATCTTTTTCTACGGGATTGCTGATATAAGTATCGATCAGGAGGGCATATGTTTCAGAATGAATATTTTCCATCATAATCTGAAAACCATAAAAACATCTTGCTTCGGGAACCTGTACCTCCCGCATAAAGTTGACAGCCAGATTCTCATTCACAATACCATCACTTGCTGCAAAAAAAGCAAGGACATGGGATATAAAATGTTTTTCACCGGAATTCAGATTAGCCCAGTCCTTGAGATCGCCGGATAAATCAATTTCTTCGGCTGTCCAGAAGCTGGCTTCATGTTTTTTATACATCTCCCAGATTGCGGGATAATTGATGGGGAGGATCACAAAACGATCCTTGTTCTCTTTTAATAGGATTTCTTCCTGTTGCATATACTTTTGTTTTTGTGTTAACAAGAATTGACAAAAGGCAACGAACCCTGAAAAAAGGAGAAAGAGCTTTCGCCAAAACTTTAGTCGTGAAAGTTTTGAACAAAACTATTTTGGCAGGTGTCTGGCTCTCCATTTTATTGGATTACAGTTGCACGTCAGCCCGCGATTTTCACACGGTTCCCTTTTAATCATCCGCAAGAGCGAATGAACCAGAATAGATATGACAAAGAACTAGAAAACGAAAGTAGATAATAAATCAGCGTAGCAGATGATCTAGTTTTAAACAAGCAATCAGTTTTCAACAGATCGTAGTTTAAGAATCCGATCAGGTATTATACAAGCATAAAAAAAGCGACCCCGATCAATGATCCAGGGTCGCCTTGCATTTATAAAGGTTATTTCTTAGGATACCGAAATATGATCTTTCGATGAATGATCAGTATAATGTTCCTCAAGGAGTGCATCAATATCCTGCTTCACAGCATTTTTAGTAAATCTTTTAATAATCTTATCAAATGCCTCATAAACCACGGGCACAATGATCAGTGTCAGGAACAGGGAACTTAATAGTCCGCCAATAATTACCCAGGCAAGACCATTTTTCCACTCTGCACCAGCGCCCCCGGCAAGTGCAATGGGTAACATACCAATAACCATTGCGATAGTAGTCATTAGAATTGGCCTTAATCGTGCATGATTTGCTGCTACCAAAGCTTCCCGAACCGACTTACCCTCTTCATTGATCTGCTGGTTCGTAAAGTCAACCAGGATAATTGCATTCTTCGCTACCAGACCAATCAGCATGATCAATCCCAGAATAGTGAAAATGTTCAGGGAATTATTGGTTAAAGCCAGTGCAAGTAATGCCCCAATGATTGAAAGTGGAATGGAGAACAAGACTACGAATGGATGCACATAATTATTATAAAGTGCAACCATGATCAGGTAAACCATCACGATAGACATTAGCAAGGCTATTCCAAGTGTACCAAAACCTTCCGACTGATTTTCCATATCACCCCCAAAAATGTAATTAACACCAACAGGCCGGGGAAGATCTTTGATCACTGCATCCAGTTCAGCAACAACTGTACCCGATGGTTTTCCAACCACCTGTGATTGTACTGATACCTTGGTTGTCTTATCCTGACGTTCCAATCGGGAAGGGCCTGAACTCTCAACAACTGTGGCAAACTGATCCAGTTTGATCTTTTGCCCTGAATTATTGATAAAAGTGAGGCTTCTTACATCATCCAGACTTTTTCGGTTGAAATTGTCCAGACGAATATTGATATCATATTCATACTCTCCCTGTCGGAATTTACCATCAATATTTCCATTAAAAGCTGTTTGCATACTGGCTCCTACCGTTTGGAGGTTCAATCCCAAAGCCGACATTTTATCACGGTCTACCTGCACTCTGATCTCAGGATTACCTCCTTCTACAGATAGTTTAACCTCTGTCGTCCCTTTGATTGCCGCAAGCTTTCCTTTCACCACCTCAGCAAATTTCATCACACTGTCGAGCTGGCTTCCACGTACAACAACCTCCACTGGTGTGCGCTCAGCAGTTCCAAGAA
>CAZGCG010000259.1:0-5417 GCA_964524205.1 uncultured Sphingobacterium sp.
GTTTACGTGCGTTGAAATTTTCTTGATGATCTCAAGCTGAGCATTGTAGGTATCTTCTCCAAGTCCGATCTCTTTCAAACCCTTTACGTTTTCGATCAATGTTGTTTGATAATTGATTGCTGTAGGTATAATCATATTATCAATCAAATCACCCATAACACGGGCTTCGATCTGAAGCTTTTTGAAATAGCTTTCCAGTAAGATTTCATGACGTGCATGCGACTCACGTTTGCTGAATACACCGGTATCTTCAAACAATTTATCAGTTTTAGGATCTAATAAGACATCCAGTGCTTTCGGAGTAGTTTTAATATTTGATAAACCTCTTTTTGCTGCTTCCTTAGCCCATTCATCGCTGTAACCATTTCCTTCAAAACGGATATTTTTGGATTCTTTAATGTAGCGTTTGATGATAGTCATGATCGCAACATCTTTCTTTTCACCCTTTTTGATCAGTTTATCTGCTTCTGCTTTAAATTTATTCAACTGATCAGCAACGATAACGTTTAATATAGTCATCGGATTTGCTGAATTTGCGGATGAACCAACAGCACGAAGCTCAAACTTATTACCTGTAAATGCCATTGGCGAGGTACGGTTACGGTCGGTATTGTCAAGAAGGATTGAAGGTATTTTTGGAATATTAGTCCACAATGCCGAATCCTGTTTCATTTTTGAAGTAACTCTTGATGTTTCGATCTCATCCAGTAAATCATTTAGCTGACTTCCAAGGAAGGTTGAAATGATTGCCGGAGGGGCTTCATTGGCACCTAAACGGTGATCGTTGTTAACTGAAGCAATCGATGCTCTTAACAAATCTGAATATTCATATACAGCCCTTATTGTATTCACAAAGAATGTAAGGAACATCAGGTTGTTTTTCGGAGTTTTGCCCGGAGAAAGAAGATTCTTGCCTGTATTGGTAATCAGCGACCAGTTATTGTGTTTACCCGAACCATTGATACCAGCATATGGCTTTTCATGTAATAAAACCTTGAAGTTATGTCTTCTGGCTACTTTATCCATCAAATCCATTAGTAATGAATTATGGTCAATAGCAAGGTTCATCTCCTCATATAATGGAGCACATTCAAATTGTGAAGGCGCTACCTCATTGTGACGGGTTTTTAAAGGTATACCAAGTTTAATCGCCTCAATTTCCAGATCTTCCATATAGGCAAGAACACGTTCCGGAATTGATCCGAAATAATGGTCGTCTAATTGCTGGTTTTTTGCTGACATGTGACCGAATAAGGTCCTGCCTGTCAGATACATATCAGGTCTGGCATTAAATAAAGCAATGTCAACAAGGAAATACTCCTGTTCAATTCCAAGGGAACTGTTAACTTTTTCAATTCCTTTATCAAAATACTGAGCCACAGCAACTGCTGCCTTATCCATCAGGCTGATTGCCTTCAGAAGGGGAGCCTTGTAATCCAGAGCCTCACCAGTATAAGAAATAAATACAGTAGGTATACAAAGTGTAGAACCGATTATAAATGCAGGTGATGATGGATCCCATGCAGTATATCCGCGGGCTTCAAAAGTGCTTCTGATACCACCATTAGGGAAACTTGAAGCATCCGGCTCCTGTTGAGCTAAAGCCTCACCTGAGAATTTCTCAATCCCATGGCCGTCTGATCCTGGCTCAAAAAAAGAATCATGCTTTTCAGCAGTACTTCCTGTCAGTGGCTGGAACCAGTGTGTATAATGTGTTGCACCTTTTGCCATAGCCCATGATTTCATTGCTGAAGCCACTTGCTCTGAAATACTTCTGTCAATCGGAGTGCCCGAGTTAACAGACTCAATAATACCGTTGTAAGCTTCCTTGGATAAAGTGTCTTTCATTTTTTTCTGGTCGAAGACATTTACACCATATAATTCAGAAAGTTTTGATGATAGAGATTTTCCTTCAGGAATTGTCCTGGAAAGTACCGCATTTAATGCTTGGAATCTTAAAGATGACATCGTTTTGCTTGGGTTTGATTAAAATTTTGATAAAAATAAATGTTTTGATGCGTAAAAACATAAAAAATGTCAAAAAAATCATAAAAAAATCAAAAAAATTGATCGAAAATCAAAAAAATATAGGAAAAACCTATTTTTGGTCTCAATATCTCTTGAAAACATCGTTTTTATTTGCGGAAGGATAGAATGTGCTTTGTATTAAATATAGGCATAACCTGTAGTATGAAATTTTGAAATCTTTCTTTATTATATCCTAAAGAAATCCTATTCCATAATCATCAATAGAAAGCAAAGCTTTTTTCTAATTTTGGATTTTCAGGGATATTTAAGCAAGGACTGCTTTATTTGTGCATGTTTGAAAATCAGGAATTCCGGAAAAAAGGGCTTGCTTCCTGCTAATCGAATGCTTTTATCTTATTTTATTGAGAATAAATATGCTTAAATTGAATTCCATACATCATCTGGCAATAATATGTTCCGATTATGAGCTTTCTAAACACTTTTACACTGAAATATTAGGTCTTAAAATACTGAATGAAGCTTACCGATCTGACCGAAATTCGTACAAGCTGGATCTTTCAGTGAATGGCAGATACCAGATCGAATTATTCTCTTTTCCTGATCCGCCTGAGCGGGTTTCGGGTCCTGAAGCCAGAGGTTTACGGCATATTGCTTTTGAAATAGACGATTTGACTCAATCTGTAAGTGAATTGAACAGGAGAGGTGTGCTCACAGAGGAAATAAGAGTTGATGAGTTTACCGGGAAGAAATTTGTATTTTTTTTCGATCCCGATGGATTACCAATAGAATTGTACGAGAGCTGATGTCGTCTGTTTTTTATTTCAAGCAGTTTAGCATTGATCAGTCAAACTGTGCAATGAAAGTAAATACCGATGGAGTGCTGCTTGCTGCACTGGCCGATTTCAGGAGTCCTGCAAAAATACTTGATGTCGGAACAGGTACCGGATTGATTGCTTTAATGCTTGCCCAGAAATATACTTCGGCAATAGTTCATGCTGTTGAGATAGATCAGAATGCCGCCAATACTGCTAAAGAGAATTTCTTAAACTCTCCATTTTCGAATAGAATAGCATTATTCCACAGTTCGATCAAAGATCATTTTACAGATAATAATGAACAGTACGACCTTATTATTTCTAATCCGCCTTTTTTTATTAATTCACTAAGTTCTCAAAACCCGAAAAAAAGTGTTGCACGACATACAGATCTTTCTTTTTTTGAGGTATTGCTGACAGAATCAGCGAAACATTTGAATCAATCAGGACATCTCTGTATTATTCTTCCTCTGGAAACTGCTGAAATGGTAAAAAAAATGGTTTCTGGCTTAAAAGTTCATAAGGAGATATTGATTCATTCATTTCCTGAGTCAAAACCACATCGTACCATTATGGTCATGGGTTATGAAGCACTCGTTCCGTTAGAAGAGGAAATTGTTATCTATCAGAGTAAAGGTATTTATTCAGCGGTTTATAGAGATCTATTAAAGGACTATCTTACAATTTTTTAATGCATATTCAGCAATGAAAACAATCGGACTAATTTCAGATACACATGGATACCTGGATGATTCCGTTTTCAGGCATTTTGAAAACTGCGATGAGATCTGGCATGCCGGTGATTTCGGTACCATTGAAATTGCGGATCAATTGAATGCATTTAAACCACTCAGGGGAGTTTATGGAAATATCGACGGGCAGGATGTACGGTCACAGTATCCGGAACATTTGAGATTCGACTGTGAAGAACTTAAAGTTTGGATCACTCATATTGGAGGTTATCCCGGTAGGTATTCCCCGGGCATCAGAGAGGAAATATACCGAAATCCTCCCGGACTTTTCATCACTGGTCATTCCCATATCCTCAAGGTTATTTATGATAAAAAAATAAGTTGTTTACACTTAAATCCCGGAGCTGCCGGAAAGCAAGGCTGGCATAAAGTTCGCACATTGCTTCGGTTTTGCATTTCAGGAGAAAAAATTCATAACTTAGACGTCATAGAATTAGCGAATAGATAACGTAAAAAGTACACTAAGTATATGAAGGGCATTTTAACATTAGGACAGTTCATTATTGAAAAGCAAAGCGATTTTCCATATGCAAAAGGGGAGTTGTCACGATTGCTTAGAGATATAGGAATTGCTGCAAAAATTGTTAATCGTGAAGTAAATAAAGCAGGCCTGATGGACATACTTGGGGATGTCGGGACAATCAATATACAAGGCGAATCACAGAAAAAATTGGATGTATTTGCCAATGAACAATTTATAGCTGCACTGAAGAGTGGTGGCGAGTGTTGCATCGTTGCTTCAGAGGAGAATGATGAATTTGTTTATATAGATGGCGAAGTTTCCAAAAATGCGAAATACATTGTTGCAATGGATCCTTTAGACGGGTCATCAAATATTGATGTCAATGTAGCTGTCGGTACCATTTTTTCGATTTACAGAAGGGTATCAACTGATGGAAAAGCTACTATAGGAGATGTACTTCAAAAAGGCACTGAACAGGTAGCTGCAGGATATATCATTTATGGCTCCTCAACTATGCTGGTTTATACAACAGGCAAAGGAGTAAATGGATTTACACTCGACCCTTCTATCGGAGAATTTTGTCTTTCACATCCGAAAATGAAGATTCCTGAAGATGGGACTATTTATTCATTAAATGAAGGAAATTACGTTCATTTTCCTGATGGTGTCAAGAAATACCTGAAATATTGCCAGGTTGAGGACCAGCAAACTTCACGTCCTTATACCTCACGTTATATTGGTTCTATGGTTGCGGATGTGCATCGTAATATGATCAAAGGTGGAATATTTATTTATCCTACCACATCAGGAGCTCCAAATGGTAAACTTCGTCTGGTTTATGAATGTAATCCAATGGCATTTATAATTGAACAGGCCGGTGGTCGGGCAACCGATGGTTTCAATAGAATACTCGATAAAGATGTTACTTCCTTGCATCAGCGATCTGCGATTTTTATAGGATCAAAGAATATGGTACTGAAGGCCGAGGAATTAATGCATAAATTTTCCCCGGAAACTCCTGATGAGAAATCAGAAGCAACAATGGAGAAATTGGGAATAGTGGGAGGGATTGATTAAAGATTGAGTTTCAGCTCTTCTTTCTCAAAGTAAGTATCAATAAGAAGATTTTTTTGTTTCGAAGCCTGAACTGCCAGTTCATCGCATCGTTCATTCTCCGGATGCCCGTTATGCCCTTTTACCCAGGTAAAACGAATTTTATGTTGCTTGTAGACTTCCAGAAATCTCAGCCAGAGGTCTTTGTTTTTCTTATCCTTAAAATTGGTCCTGACCCAGTTAAATACCCACCTTTTCTCAACAGAGTCGATAATATATTTAGAATCTGAGTAGATCATAATCTCCTGCCCCGGATTTTTGATACTTTCCAGTCCGGTGATTACG
>CAZGCG010000260.1:0-5409 GCA_964524205.1 uncultured Sphingobacterium sp.
CATGAATTATAATAAATCAGCTATTTGTCTGATAAACAGGATTTTTAGAATATAGTATTATTAATATAAATAGAAGTACTGGATTGAGGCTTAAACGAAAGTTAAATTTGATTTCACCTTAAACAATAATTAATTATGAAAAGTATTTTACTACTATTTCTCGTACTGTTTAGTACCTCGTACTATGCAGGTGCGCAAAGCCGAACCGTTACAGGGAAGGTAACTGATACGAAAGGGGAAACTCTTCCGGGGGTCAGTATTAAACTTAAAGGAACCAATGTTGGAGCTACAACCAGTATGGACGGAAGGTACTCGATCAATGTATCGGGTAGCAACAGCGTTCTTGTTGTTACTTACATCGGTTTTGTAACTCAGGAAGTCGCCGTAAACAATCAAACTTCACTTGATATTGCTTTAGTTAGCGATGTTCAGGGACTTGAAGAAGTCGTTGTTGTGGGTTATGGAACACAGAAGAAAGTGAACCTAACTGGTTCAGTAGCTTCGGTAAGTTCCGAGCAATTGGAGAAGAGAGCGGTAACAAAATCTTCTCTTGCCCTGCAGGGCCAAATGAGTGGTATCCAGGTGCGCCAGGGAGGAGGAAATCCTGCAAGCAATGGAGCTTCTCTGGTTATCAGAGGACAAGGTACTTTTAGTGGTGCAGGCAATAGTCCACTCGTCCTGGTTGATAATATCGAAGCTTCCCTGGATCTCGTGGATCCAAACGATATTGAGAGTGTTTCAATTTTGAAGGATGCTGCTTCTGCTGCAATTTTTGGTTCAAAAGCTGCAAACGGGGTTATCTTAGTTACAACAAAGAAGGGAATGGCAGGGAAGCCGATATTTACCTATAATTCCTATATAGGTAAGACAGAAGCAACCATGGTTCCTGAGATGATTAATTCATGGGAATATGCAGAAGTTATTAATCAGGTTTTTCTTGATGCCGGTGCAGCAAAGAGGTATTCTGATGCTGACATTGAAAAGTTCAGATCTGGAACAGATCCGGTAAACTTTCCAAATTTCGATCATATTGGTAATCTGTTTAATTCAGGTAATGGTATTTCAACCCGGCATGATATTTCTGCCCGTGGTGGATCGGAACAAACACAGTATATGTTTTCTTTAGGTTACTATAATGAAAATGGTATAATCACAAAAAATGATGCAAACCGCTATAATATTCGTGTAAACCTTGATAGCAGATTAAACGATAAGCTTAAGTTTAGTCTTAAGATGGCAGGAAATTTAAGCAGGAATAACCAACCTTCTGGTGTAAATGGCCTGGGTCTTGGAACTATCGTAGGGGGCGCGATGCGTAATGCAAATTCTATCCCTGGAAGAATGCCCGATGGGTTTTATGGAAGAAATGAGACACTTCATCCGGAAGCAGATTTAGAAAGCGCGTCATTCCTGCAAAATAGAGGCACTAATTTTTATACTAATGGTAGTGTAATATGGGATGTTTTTAAAGATCTTAAAATTACCGGACAAATTGGCCATACTTATGGTTTAGACCAATCTAAAGCTTATGTAGCTAAATATGCAATTACCCCTACTTATGGGAATACTTTAAATAGTTTAAATGAAAATTGGTATAATGGAACTGCTTTGACTCTTCAAACTATTGCCGAATACAATAAGAAGGTGAAAGATCATAACTTCTACCTGCTTGGGGGTGTTTCAGGTCAGACATACGATGACAAAGGTCTTGGTGCTTTCAGGGATGCATTTCCAAACAATAGTATTTATGAAATTAATGCAGGATCAACAGGCCGTGGAAGACAATCGGGAAGTGCATCAAGAAATACACTGCAATCCTATTTTGGAAGATTTAATTACAACTTCCGTGATAAATACCTATTCGAGGCAAATGCCCGTTATGACGGATCTTCGCGTTTCCCGCAGGATAGCAGATGGGGATTATTTCCTTCATTTTCAGCAGCCTGGAGAGTATCTCAAGAGAACTTTTTCAAGAACGCGCAGGATGGAATGCCATGGTTAAGTGATCTTAAATTCCGTGCTTCATGGGGTAAATTGGGTAATCAATCGATAGGAAACTATCCTTATCAGGACTTGCTTTCACTTGCGCCGGTTTACCCATTTGGAAGTACTCTAAGCGCCGGTGCAGCTGTAACTACACTTGCTAATAAAAATATCACCTGGGAGACTACAACAATTAATAATGTTGGACTTGATTTAGGTCTCTTTAATGATAAATTATCCCTTTCAGCGGATTACTTTGTTAAAACTACAGATGATATTCTTTATAGTGTTTCAGTATCCAACATGTTGGGAGCTACTCCTGCACTAACTAATGCAGGTTCAGTTGAAAACAGAGGATGGGATTTCAATCTGAATTATAGAAATGTTGTTGGAGAATTTTCTTATGGAGTCTCTGCTATTTTCTCGCTGGTTAATAATAAGGTCACTAAATTATCGAAGATCAATCAGGATATTGCCAGGGGGCTGTTTGTAGGATATCCTATTGGTAGTACTTACGGATTTAAAAGTGATGGTTTATTCGGAAGCAATGCGGATGTTGCCGGTTATGCTACCCAGCCATTTGCAGATCAGGCTCAAGGTGGTGGAATTAAATACTTAGATATCAGCGGTCCTGCCGGTGTGCCTGATGGTGTTGTGAATGCAACCTACGATAGGGCAATCATCGGAAAGCCACTTCCTACATCAACTTATGCATTAACCCTAAACGGAGGATTTAAAAACTTCGATTTTAATCTGATGGTGCAGGGAGAAGGTGGAAGAAACAATCAGGTAAATCTTGGTCAGTTCTTCTTTCCTCTTGAAAACAATAGTAATGTGCAGCGGGATGCTTATGAGAACAGATGGACAGCTGCAAACCCAGATCCTAATGCTGCCTATCCTAAACTACGTAATATAGCTTCCGCCTTTTTTAACACCAACCGTGTTGATTTCTGGTATCGTGATGCTACCTTTTTAAGACTTAAGAATGCTCAGATAGGGTATACTTTGCCTAAAAAGGTAATCAGTCGTGCAGGTATGAGCAGTTTACGTCTATATGTTAGTGGTGAAAACCTATTCACTCTTTCAGATTTCTATAAAGGCTGGGATCCTGAAATGAATACGGGTGGTGATGCCTGGTATTACCCGCTTAGCAAATTGTATGTTGCAGGTATAAGTTTGAAGTTTTAATCAATTAATAAAATAATCAGATGAAAATATTTAATAGAATAAGGATAGTAAGCATATGCATACTGATTTCTATAGTCAGTCTATCCGGATGTCAAAAAGATTTGCTGGATCAACAGCCTTTAACAGATCTGTCAGAGGGTTCTTTTTGGGAGAGTGAAGGAGATGCCATGCTGGCACTGACCGGAATATACAACGGGAGTAGTGTTGGCAACAATGCTTATAATAATGAGCTGCTTATTTTGGCAAGTATGACCGATGATTCGGACTATAAAAATAGTAAAGTAGGGCTCATTTATAGTGGCTACGTGGTTTCCAGTGATGGGCAAGTAGTGGGCTCCATTTGGCAAAGAGCTTATAAAACGATTTTTAAAGCCAATTACTTTCTTGCAAATATTGACAAGGTAAAAATAGATGCAGCAAAGAAGGCTGAAGTAATTGCTGAAGCTAAATTCTTAAGAGCTTACGAGTACTCGCTCCTTGCTATGTATTATGGAGGTGTTCCTTTGGTTAAACAGGTTTTAAGCGTTGAAGAGTCGAATAACCAGGTTCGTAATACATTAGCAGAGGTTACAGATTATGCTAAAACTGAACTTGTTGCTGCGGCTAAAGATTTACCTGCAACCAGACCAGAGAGCCAAAAGGGCCGTATTTTAAAGGCTGCAGCGCTTGCTGTTAAAGGAAGGTTAGACTTAATGGATAAAAAATGGGCAGATGCAGTTAAAACCTATAAAGAGATTATTGATCTGAACGCTCATATTATAGATCCACGTTATAAAGCGATTTTTGAGGAAAGAGGAGAAAATAGCAAGGAGATTATCTTATCTACCAATTGCTTAGCCGGTCTTTACGGAAATCCTCAGAATCAATTAGGTTATCATCCGGATGTTTATGGTGGTTACCAGGAAGATGGTGCATTGGAAGAATTGGTCAGCAGCTATCTGATGAAAGATGGATTGCCGATAGAAACATCACCATTATATAATCCTGCTAAGCCTTTTGAGAACCGTGACCCACGTATTTATGCTACTATCTTTCTGCCGAATTATACTGTATTTAATGGGGTACAATTTACGACAGCAAATAGCGGAATAGGGAAGTTGGTTGGTGCAACAGGATATGGCTGGAAAAAATACGTAACAGAAGGCTTTGCCGGAAATCAGAGTTCTTCCGGTGATGATATCATTCATATCAGATATGCAGAGGTGCTTTTGAGTTATTTGGAGGCTAAAATCGAGAACAATGAGGCAATCACTCAGGCATTGCTTGATGAGACTATCAATAAAGTCAGAGGTAGAGCTGAAGTAGCTATGCCTAATGTTACTGAAACAGATCGCACTAAACTACGCGAAATAGTTCGCAGGGAAAGAAGGATTGAATTCGCCCTGGAGCGTGTTATCAGATATATGGATATTCGCAGATGGGGCATTTGGTTTGATGTGATGGAACAACAATTTCATGGCATGAAACTTACCGATGATCCTGCCACCTACACTGCAGCATCGGTTGAGCTTACAGGAAAATATAGAGGTCACTTGAAGACGATTAACAAAAAGGGATCACATAAACCAGGATGGGCTCTGCTTCCTATTCCTTTAACTGAAATACAGTTGAACCCTAAGCTAACTCAGAATCCAGACTATTGATGATGAAACATAGTATTTTGTGAATACTACGCTTTATTAAAATTTAATAGAATTTCCAGCCTACAAAATGCAGGCTGGAAATTCTTATAGAATAATCACTTTTATTTTCGCCAAGTATATTCGGGGAAGTGTAAATGAAATAACCTGAGTAACAGGTTTTAGGAATATGCTCATTAGAAAATTTATTTAATAAATTTTAGCACGAATGTCTCGGGCTTATCTAACAATTTACTCCAATTATCTAAATCAATATTATGAAAAGGACTTTGTTGTTAATTTTATTTTTTGGATTTATGGCCTTCCTGAATCCACTATCTATAAATGGGCTTATGGCAACAGCTCAGGGAAACGGTAACAGTATCCGTTCTGATATAAAACCCAAACAGAATACTATAAAGAAGCTAGATTTAGGAGGAGGTGTGTCACTCGAAGTTTTATATATTCCACCCGGAGAATTTAAGATGGGCAGTACAGCTGCAGAGAAAGCATGGGCAACTGGTATTGAAGGCGGAGCAACACCAGGAACTGCACGAGAATCCTATGAAGGTGAAAATCCTCGTCCAATGCGTGTAAAGGATGGTTTCTGGATGGGACG
>CAZGCG010000261.1:0-5392 GCA_964524205.1 uncultured Sphingobacterium sp.
GATTGGTAACTATGATCTGATCGACAGTAGAAAGCGCTCTGGTAAAAGTAGATATCCCTCCGGATGTAGCAGTATACTTGGTGGTCTGAACATTGACAGCGGCTACCGGTATCGTATTACTATCTGATGCAGTAAGGTTTAAACCACTGGTTTTAATCATTACCTGGTAAGGCATATAGCCTACTACACGCATACCTCTGGATTTAGTTACTGAAACGCCATTCATATAACTTTCAAGTGTATTGAATACCAGGTCGATTTCATTGGCTGAGTTTTGAAGTTCAAGTGTCAGGCTGCTATAAACAGAATTTATCTGAAATGAAACCGCTACAGTACTTGTTGATACCAATACATTATTCGAATTGTATAAGGAAAATAAGAGGGTTCCTGTATAGGTTCCATTAGGTACCAAAAGATGATTTCCTCCTTGTATCAGCAGGTCGAATTTATGTTCTGTAAATATATTGGCTCCAAAAGGTGCATTTGAACCATTTATAAGTACAACATCTGTATTGTTTAAAACAACCGGAGTATTATTTACCCCGATTTGAGTAGCAGTAGGCGTACCTGTACTAACCCGATTGAATCGTAATGAAAAAAACTGCGGTGCGACCGACTGACTTCCGTTTGTAAAATTACCAGCAGCCCTAACATTTAAACTCCACTCATCACAAGTAGCACCATTTGGAGCATATTGTACGCTCAATGCATCAGTTACAGTTGCACCGGCCATTTGCTGTGCATAAGTAGTGAATGATCCCTGGGTACTTGAATAGGTATTCAATGTTGCTCCCTGACAGGTACTGCTGTAATTAACAACAAATGACACAGAAATATTACTATCACTTGCCATCACATTTCCATCCCGGTCATATAAAGTTGCTGTGAGGGTAGTGCTGTAAGTACCGGAACCAACGTTCAGATGATTACCACCTGCAACCCGCATATTAAACCTTTGCTGAAAAAAATTATGTGAACTGGTAATATTTCTTGTAGAAGTAATCATGGACTTCGCTGAAGTTGTACTTAAGCTCTGATATCCACGACTACTTGTTCCGGTTGGGCCACCTACTGCGGATGCATAAGTTAATGAAACAAATGAAGCTGCAATAGTTGCAGTACCATTACTAAAATCACTGTTCGCCTGAATACGCACAGTCCAGCCTGATTGGCTCGTAGAATTTATACTATACTGTAAAGTGAGGTAATTATTACTGGTTTTAGTTGTCGAGATCTCAGCTTTTGTATTAAATGTAACTGGAGTACCCAGCACTTCGGCTATCGACTGTGCGTTTCCCTTAGCTGCAAAGAACACAAAACTCCCAAGCAATAAAGCTAGTTGCAGTGTCACATTCTTAAATTTAACTCCGAATATATTTTTCATTTGATTATTTGATTATCTCTGGAATTCGAGTTCCACAAGTTTCAACTCATCCTTATCACCATAATTGATGATAGCGGTTGCTGTGTATTTACCCTTGGCAAGATTTAAAGGAAGGGCCTGTCTGACAAGTCGCTGATCACCAGGTAAAGAAAATATCTCCTGATCATCCAGTTTCTTCTTTTCTCCGGTCTGGGTATTTAAAATTTCCCACTTTACTTTACCTTCAAGCCATTGCTTACCGGTATTGTGCAGCTTTAACTCAAGATATCCACTCGAGGTCTTATCATCTTTATCAGGAAGAACATCAGTGAAATCCAACACTTCAATATCTCTTACATCAGATTGGGAAAATGAATGATAGATCTTTATCCCCATTCTAACACTTACTTTAATTGATGTTCCGTCTGCCGCCCTTCCATCACCCGGGTTCAGCTGAGTTAAAAACATCATCGCTGTATGTACCGGAATTTCTGTGTTTGCATCTGCCGGAACACTAAACACTACATCGAGTTCACGCTTTTCACCTGGTCTGAGGGTGAAATATGATCCTGGCATAACCCTGATCCATTCGGTCGCAGATGTTTTAAGGGTACCCGCATCATAGGTCTGGTTATTTCCCAGTGAGTCATAATCCCAGTCATTGAGTGAAACGCCGATCTCAAGATCCTTGTTGTTTGGGTTACTTACTACTATTTTTTGTGTGCCCGCACCGCCCGGTGCAAGTTTGTAGTACAATTTACCCGGGCTAACTGTCATACCTGCCTGGGCCATAATATCCTGACTAAAAGCAAGAAGGGAAACACAAAGGATATAGAAAATATTTTTCATAAGTAGTGTATAAAAAAGGCCTTTAAAAAGGCCTAAATATAACGATAAAACTGCTCTCTTATCTTACGGTTGAGTTACAGTATAAGTTACAGGAATTACATTTAAACCTGTTGCTTTACCTGCATACGCTCCTCCAGCACCAATCAGGTAGGAAATATTGAACTTATTTGTAGAGTTTGAACCACTCCATGAACTGTTAGTAGCAGTAATCACTGTCGCCGGACTTGTACCTGAAGCAGGAAGTGTAACTGAGGAACCGTAAGTGATACCTGTAGTGTTACCATTATTGGTAGCACCAATTGACGAGGTGATCTTTACTGAACCGGGAGCTAATGCTGCGGCGCCTGTTACTGTACCTGCAATCGCTTTAACCACATATCCCTTTGAACTGGTTACACTCACATGGTCGGTAGCTAAGGCTGTGATACCATTAGTATATTTTGCTTCAGTATCGAAGTTAACATCCAATGAAGCAGGCTGAGTTACACTGAATGATAATACATCAGATAAGGTGATGTTTAAGTTTGCAGTCTGCGCAAATGATTTAGTACTTACTAATGATACTGCTAAAATTGCTAAGGTTATAATTACTTTTTTCATGATCTTATTTTTTTTCTGTTTTTTAAATTTGTTGATGTTAATATCCTATAGACAAATTAGAGACCAATGTGCCAAAGAGTCCAAAAAGGGCTTTTTAAGGCAAATTGAGCATTATTTTATGGGATATTTTTTCCCGAATGGGGAATTGGATACTCAGATTAGTACTGAGTATTGAGTATTGAGTAATGAGATTAAATCCTATTTCAATTGATATTTAAGGAAAGGAGAAGATTTGATTATTATAATTGAACAGAATTGAGACCGGCATTAAGCTCAATCATTCTTCCTGACATTTCCGATAATCAGTGGGCCAAAAAATTGATCGAATTAATTTGAGATAGAATCTAATCCCGAAACTGGATCATTCTATTTTAGAATAACGGTGTAAATAACAGGAATGACACTTGTGCCGGGTATTCTGCCTGCAAAAGTACCGTCTGTGCCAATTAAATAAGAGATATTAAAAGTATTCGCTGAATCCTTACCATTCCACGATGCATGATCTGCTTCAATAATGTTTATTTGCTTATTAATCTGCAAATTTGGTGCTAACACCGAAGTAATAATGAGTCCATCCAGATTACCTCTGTTCCCGGAACCCAGTTGAGGTGTAATTTTTATTGAGTTTCTACTCAATTTCGAATTACCTGTTATGTCTCCGATAGCAACTTTTACAATATAGGCTCCCGAACTTACAATATTAATGTGATCCCTAATTATGGCATTGATTCCCTCATCATATTTTGCATAGCCGCTACTACTCAGCTGTATTACAGGAGGATCGCTTATTCTGACAGATATAACTGTTGGAGATAAGGCAATATTAAGGCTGGTACCCTGAGAATAAGCTGTTTTGTTATATTGGATTAAGAATGAAAATACTGTAACAATTAATATTTTCTTCATATTCAGGCAATCCAGGCAAGCTAAGATTCAATAAATAATGTCAATACTAACTTAATTATATGAACATTAATGTAAATCCTGAATTATATTAATGTTTGCTTCTTAGGCCCCCCTGGTGATTTGTTTTAAACTAATTCCCGTTTAAAATTACTCTAAATAATTTCGCTTAAATCCTCAGGGCTGAAGAACTGTAAAAATCACAGGTATTGATGCTGGATTCTCCCCTTTTCCGAAAGCATTTGTAGTCTCCAGAGAATAATCTATGTCAAACTTATTTTCAGGATTGATGCCGTTCCAGGAAGTATTTGAGGCAGAAATAACCGTGGCAGATTTTCCATTAGAAGAGGGCAACTGAATACTCCTTCCAAAAATGAGCCCTGAGGTATTCCCTTTATTTGATTTACTGATGTAGGAGGTGAGACTAACTTTGGATTCCTTTCCAATTCCAGAACCTGAAACCGCTTTCACTTCATAACCTCTCGAACTAATTACAGTGATATGATCAGGTATCTTGGCTACCAGCCTGTCCTTTTTTTTGCCGGAATCAATATACTCAAGATTGAGATTTTCAGGTTGACTAATTGTGAAGGATAAGGCATCAAGTAATTTAATGGTCAAACCCGGTGTCTGTGCAAATACCACAGAATTTGCTATTGCTATGAAAAGGAATACTAAAATGGATAATGCCTTTTTCATTATGAATCAGATAGTTGATAAGATACTTTGGTATTGACTGAGTTGAATATTTACAACCCAGTCAAATTCTATTTTGTATACTGGGAATAGTATTACTGTTGTGTTACAGTATATACCACAGGAATTACATTTAACCCGGTAGCTTTACCAGCGTATGCGCCACCAGCACCAATCAGGTATGAAATATTGAATTTGTTTGTTGAATTTGAACCATTCCATGAAGTATTGGCTGCTGTAATAACAGTTGCTGCAGATCCGCCAGAAACCGGTAAAGCCACTGATGAGCCATAAGTGATTCCGGTGGTGTTACCGTTGTTAGTAGCTCCAACTGCTGAAGTGATCTTTACTGTTCCGGGAGCTAATGCTGCCGTACCGGTTACCGTTCCTGCTATAGCTTTAACCACATAACCTCTTGAACTGATTACACTCACATGGTCAGTTGCTAAAGCAGTGATACCACTGGTATATTTTGCTTCTGTATTGAAGTTTACATCTAATGCCGATGGCTGAGTTACACTGAATGATAAGACATCAGATATGGTGATGTTTAAATTTGCAGTCTGTGCAAATGATTTAGTACTTACTAATGATACTGCTAAAATTGCGATGGTGATAAATAATTTTTTCATGTTCTTGTTTTTTGTCTGTTTTTAATTTGTTGATGTTGATAAGCTATAGACAAATTACAGACCAAGTGCCAGAGGGGCTATAAAGAGGGTTTTTCGACTAAAATGAGGAAATTATATGGGATAATTTTTCCCGATTGGGGAATGAGCTACTCAAAGGAGTATTGAGTAGTGAGATTTGATAGGTATTCGATTGGAAATAGGGAATAGGAAATGGGGAATAGGAAATAGGAAATGGGAAATGGGAAATGGGAAAAAGGGAACAGACAACTGGTAACAGACAACTAAGAATGGGAAATAGCGCAGCGTTTAGATCCATTCCCTATTTCCAATTACCAATTACCAATTACCA
>CAZGCG010000262.1:0-5357 GCA_964524205.1 uncultured Sphingobacterium sp.
TATAAATCCCTGTAAAACTGCAATCAGATATACTCTCTCCACGGGTACTAAGAATATTATCTTTTGCTTTAAAATCCACCTTGATCAGTGGATCTCCTTCCTGTTTAAATTTCCCGGACAAATAAGCATGGACTTCCAAAGGCATTTTAACATCATAGGGCTGTAATTTTGAAATTATATGCGATGATAATAAACTCTTTGCATCCTTAAACAGAATAGATGGTGCCTGGATCTCAATCAGATAATCTGTATTATCTGATGAAAAATTAAGATTTCCCCCAATTATAAGATCATCCTTATCGATCCTGATCTCCTGCATTGGGATAGCCAATTGCCCTGTTTTATCACTATATTTCATGTCGAAGTCAAGGACAAGCAATTTCCCCTTCAAAAAGCTTCCTCTTTTTAGATTGAATGCAAAAAAATCAACCTGTGTAAGTGATTTCACATTTCCTTCCCATCCCCCAATTTTCTGATTAATCCTGCCCTTAAAATTTATGATACTGAACTTAAATAACTTATGCTTTTGCTGATCATCAATTGTAAATTTTACATCCTTTAAATTAACCCTGCTAATCTTTTTACTAAGTCCTCCCTTATCATCGGATGGACTCTTCTTTTTGAAGATTTCGGTATTTCTTAAGCCCGTACTATCTGTCAGAAGATAAATTTCAGCATTTTTAAGCTCTATATCGCTGATCTTTATTGAACCCGAAAGGATAGAGAATGCATTGATTGCCACATAAACATTTTTTGCCTTCAGAAGATCATGTTTATGAACTGACCATAAACTATCCCTTAGAAGTACATCCTCCAGGGCAACTGAAATTCCGGGAAAACCCCGTATCAGTGAGGGTTCCATACGGTTTATTGTAAGTTTACCACTCAGATCTTCATTCAATTGAGTTGTTATTGAAGCCAGGATTTCTTTCTTATGGGTATAAACATATGCCGCAAGGACGATCCATGCAATCAGAAAAAGGCTCAGAATCAGTCCCCCAACTCTTAGAGATATTTTTAACCAGCGCGACATCAATCAGAATTTAATTTCATATAAACAATCGTAATCAGATAATCTTATCAAAAGGCAAGCCATTAATTAATTCAAATGAAAATTCAGGTTTTTGTCAGGTATAGTATGTGCTTTAATAAATATAATCTATAATTCCGTACTTTTGCGGCAAATGATTGCAATAAACAACTTAACGTTCGAGATCGGTGCAAGGGCATTATACGACGAAGCAAACTGGCATATAAAGCCAGGAGAAAAGATTGGCTTAATTGGTGCGAATGGTACCGGAAAAACCACGCTGTTAAAAATAATTGTTGGCGACTATGCACCAACCCGTGGTACAATTTCAATGGCTAAGGATATCAAGATCGGATACCTTAATCAGGATCTGCTTTCCTACCAGTCGGACAAGAGTATTTTGCATGTTGCAATGGAGGCATTTGAGCGCCAGAATCAATTGCATACAGAAATCGAAGCAATTTTAAAGAAATTAGAAACAGAATATACCGACGACTTAATCAATAAATTAAGCGACAAACAGCATGAGTTTGAGGCCCTCGACGGATATAATATTGAATATCGTGCCCATGAGATTATGGCCGGTCTGGGTTTCAGCGAAACAGACACCCAGCGTACCCTTTCAGAATTTTCAGGAGGATGGCGTATGCGTGTTATGCTTGCGCGGATACTCCTTCAAAGCCCTGATATTCTTCTGCTTGATGAGCCTACCAATCACCTGGATCTACCTTCCATCAAATGGCTGGAAACCTATCTTCAGGCTTTTGAAGGTGCGATCGTAATAGTTTCTCACGACAGGTATTTTCTGGATCGGGTAGTCAAGAAAATTGTTGAATCCCGAAAAGGTAAATTAATCCCCTATGCCGGAAATTACAGTTTTTATGTAGAGGAAAAAGGACTAAGGGAAGAAATTCAGAGTGGTCAGTTCAAAAACCAGCAGGCTAAAATCAAACAGGAAGAGCGATTAATCGAACGATTCAGAGCCAAGGCAAGTAAAGCCAAGATGGCCCAATCCCGTATTAAGGCACTCGAGAAAATGGAACGGGTGGATGATGTAGATGATGATAATCCATCTGTAAATTTCAGTTTCAAATTCAGCAAGCAATCCGGCCGGCATGTGATCAGAATCGAAGACCTGACCAAAGCTTATCCGGGTGTGCCCATCGTACATAATGCAACCGCAACCATCGAAAAAGGCGATAAAATCGCACTGATCGGTGCCAACGGACGTGGTAAATCAACAGTATTGAGAATCATTGCCGGAGCCGATAAAAACTTTACCGGTATGTGCGAAACCGGGCATAATGTAACTCAAACCTTTTTTGCTCAGCATCAGTTAGAAGCATTACACCTTGAAAACTCCCTGATTCAGGAACTTCAGGCTTTCGCACCAAAACATACAGAAACGGAACTTCGTTCTATTTTGGGATGTTTTCTCTTTACCGGTGATGATGTTTTCAAAAAGATCAAGGTCCTTTCGGGAGGAGAAAAATCGCGGGTTGCACTGGCCAAAGCCTTAACCGCAGATGCAAATTTCTTAATTCTGGATGAGCCCACTAATCACCTGGATATTGCATCTGTAAACATTCTGATTCAGGCATTAAAACAATATGAAGGTACTTTCATTGTGGTATCCCACGACCGTTATTTACTGGATAATGTTGCCAATAAAATATGGTTTATCGAGGATCAGGAGATTAAAGAATATCCTGGCACCTATGCTGAATATGAAGAATGGAATTCAAAAAGAGTATATGTTCCTAAAGTTATAGCTCCGGCCCCTAAAAAAGAGGAAAAAAAGGAAGAAAAGCCAAAAATTCCAATCGAAAATAAGGGAAATGAACTAAAAAAACTAAATCAGACTCTTCAAAAGCTGGAAGAAGATATTGCTGAACTCGAAAAATCTGTAAAAGATGCTGAAGCAGAACTTTCAAAAGAAGAAATTTATAGCGATCCTGAGAAACTATCTGAAGCAAACAGGCGTTATCAGCAATTGAGTCCGCGTTTATTAAAGGCTCAGGCTGAATGGGAACGCATGGCTGAAGAAATTATGGAACTCGAGGGGAAATAAAAACCCCCTCTTCCATTTCGAGTTAGGGACATTATAAATCATTGTATGAAGAAATTATCGTTTCTGCTCTCCCTTTTACTGCTAACAACAGGCATACAGGCACAAAAAAAAGCGCGTGTACGCCCTGCGGAAGCTCCTCAAAATACAATCCGGTATGAGAATTATACTTATATCCCTGAAATTAAATCAGTAGAATTTTATAACCGAAGCAAGGAACAATCCATCCCCGTTTACATTCTGGGGAGTCAGGAAAATCTAATCCTTGGTTTTGATGACTTGCGTACCGGAAGCCGAAATATCAGCTATTCCATAGAGCATTGTGATTCAGAATGGAACAGCAGCCGCCTCTCTCCGCTTGATTTTGCAGACGGATTCAGTGAAGACCGCATCAACGATTACCGCAATTCATTCAATACCCTGCAGAAATTCACTCATTACGAGCTGAGCCTGCCCAACCTGACCATTAAACCTAAGATCTCGGGCAATTATCTGTTGAAGGTTTATGAGGATAATGATCCGCGCAAAATACTGATTACCAAAAGATTCTTTGTTGTAGAGCCAATCGTCGGTATTGCAGCTGAACTGAACAGGTCCAATACTGTGGCTAACCGTGATCAGATGCAGAAACTTAATGTTTTGGTAAACCATGGTCAGGTGCAGATCAATAACCCTTATCTGGATGCGAAGATCAAGGTGCTCCAAAATGGCAGATTTGATAATGAGCAAATTCTTAAGCGTCCTACCTTCATCCGTCCAAGCCAGTTGGTTTATAATGACCTGAGGGCATTGGATTTTAAGGGCGGTAATGAATTCAGACGCTTTGATATCCGCAGTCTGAGATTCAGAACCGAGGAGGTTGCCCGTATTGTTCAGGATACTGCTAATACAGTTATTCTTCAGCAGGATATTGTAGAAAACAGACCAGGATATACATTTAACTATGATGAGAATGGTGCCTTTTTCATCCGAAATACCGATGGCAGGGATAACCGCACCGATGGAGATTATGCCTCAGTTTATTTATCCCTGAATGCTCCGAAACCATCTGATGGAGGGAATGCCTATGTAGTCGGGCAGTTTAACGATTACCGCCTTATCGACAAGCTGGATTACGATGAAGCTCGCAAGCGATTTACCGGGATGATCTTTGTTAAGCAGGGATTGACAGATTACCATTACATCTGGGTAAGTGAAGATGGTAAAACCAGGGACGATGTAGTCTTCGATGGCTCGCATTATGAAACCGAAAATGATTATCAGATCTTTTTCTATTACCGTAAACCGGGTAGCCGATGGGAAGAACTGATCGGTTTTAGTCAGATTAATACTGTAAAGCGCTAAAAACTTCGTCTTTTCACTTCCTTTGATCGTTAATTACCTCTCGCAAAGACGCTAAGACGCAAAACTTTAAGGCTTAATTGTGAATAAATCGTTTTAAATCAAACACTTTGCGTCTCTGCATCTTTGCGAGACCTTTTTTTCAAAACACAATCTTCTACATTTAATTTTGTACATGATTTGTAATATCATACCGGACTCGATCATTTTGTCATTCCGGACTCGATCCGGAAACACTACCTTTGTCTCATGAGCACAATCACCAAAAGCCCTAAAGAATCATTCACCATCATGAATGAGCTGGTACTTCCAAATGATACCAATCCGTTAAACAACCTTATGGGAGGCCGTTTATTGCACTGGATGGACATCGCAGCAGCAATTTCTGCACAGAAACATTGCAATAATATTGTCGTGACTGCATCGGTTGACAATGTATCTTTCAGACATGCGATAAAACTGGGTGATGTAATCACCATTGAAGCCAAAGTAACCCGTGCATTCAGCACTTCCATGGAAGTACGTCTTGATGTCTGGGCAGAAAACATCCCATCCGGAACCAGAGTACGTTCAAATGATGCCTTTTATACTTTTGTGGCCTTAAACAAAGAGGGAAAACCTATTTCCGTTCCCGAAATTGAACCGGAAACTGAGGCTGAGAAAAAACTATTTGAAGGTGCTCTTCGCCGTCGTCAACTCAGACTGATCCTTGCAGGAAAGATGAAAGCCCATGATGCTACGGAGTTGAAAGCCTTGTTTTTGAACCAAACGGAGCTTTAAGCTAAAAGCAGAAAGCTAAAAGCTGAAAGCAGGGATTTACGTTTCCGAGTAAAATATGTTATATTGAATACGCATTTTTCACCGTCAACTGTCAACTGTCAACTGTCAACTGTCAACTGTCAACTGTCAACTGTCAAC
>CAZGCG010000263.1:0-5335 GCA_964524205.1 uncultured Sphingobacterium sp.
ATGTAAAATGTCTGTGAAAATTCAAAATAATCAGCGGCTGAGAGCTGATATTATTAAATATCTTTATTATAAAAAGACCCTTTCTTTGCCCGATTTGAGTAAGCTTACTCAACGGAGTTTGCCATTGGTTACCTCTACTGTAAATTCACTAATTGCAGATAAATACATCACAAAAAAAGGCTTAGCCCCTTCAACTGGCGGACGCAGACCCTTAATGTTTTTAATCAATCCGGCCAAGCAAAAATATATTGTTGCTGTGGCAATGGATCAGCTGATTACGCGACTAGTGATTTTCAATCTGGCTAATGAGATTGTACTGCCGCTTCAGTTTCTCGATTTGAATATAAGTGAAGATGAACAGGCCGTTGATAAACTAATCACTTTTATAAATTCCAGTATTCAAAAATCAGGTTTAGATAGAAAATCTTTAATGGGAATCGGAATCGGCATGCCCGGACTCGTAAATGCCGAAAAAGGGATAAACAATTCTCATTTACCAACACCCAATGGAAGCAATTTGGGTACTTACCTCAAACAAGAATTATCCCTGCCTGTGTTTATCGATAACGATTCAAGTTTAATCACCCTGGCCGAGCTTCATTTTGGAAAAGCAGAAGGAATGCAGGATGCCCTGGTGGTAAACGTTGGATGGGGAACAGGTTTGGGAATAATTTTGAAAGGAAGTTTGTATCGCGGCAGTACCGGCTATGCAGGTGAATTTAGTCATATTCCGCTTTCGAAAACCGACAATCTATGTTCATGTGGTAAAAAAGGCTGCCTGGAAGTAGACACTTCATTATGGGTGATGGTTGAAAAAGCAAAAGCAGCATTGGCAGAGGGAGCTGAATCCAGTATGAAAAGGCTTTTTAAAGATAAATCCAAACACTTCGGCGATCATTTTCTTGACGCTGTTATTCAACAAGACCCTTTGGCCATATCAATTTTGTCGGCCGGATGCTTTCAATTAGGAAAGGGACTGTCAACATTAATTCATATTCTGAATCCTGAATGTATCGTACTCAGCGGGCGGGGAGCAAGGGCGGGTAAAATGTTACTTCCTTCAATACAGCAAGCTATTAATGAATTTTGCATACCCCGAATTTCCGACCAGACAACTATTACCCTATCAACACTCGCAGATAACGCAGAGTTATTAGCCGCTGCCAGTTTAGTCGTAGAAAACAGCCAGTTTAAATAAATCACGACAAAAAATTTAAACCGATCACCTTAAGATTTAAAGGTTCCCAAAAAAAACAAACACTAACCAATAATAAACCTGTTAACCAAAACAAACATTAACCAATAATGAACCAAAAACAAACACCAACCAAAAATGAACCGAAAACCAGTGATGAACCAAAATCAAAAAACAAAACAACTAACTAAAAACAACAAAAATTAAAAGACAACATTATGAAAAACAACTACTTAAAGTGCTTAAGTGTCCTAATGTTCACCTTGTTGAGCATTAGTGCATTTGCACAAAAAACCATTACCGGAACGGTAATGGAAAATTCGGCACCGGTGCCCGGTGTTAGCGTGACTGTAAAAGGCACAACAAGAGCAACCCAGACGGATGCCGCCGGGAAATTTTCGATTTCAGCCAGTCCGACTGATGTTCTTGTATTTACGATGATAGGATCTGCGAGACAAGAGATCACAGTGGGAAACCAGCAAACGATTGAGGTAACCCTCACAGCGGATGAAAGTGAACTTGGAGAAGTAGTTATTACCGCCCTTGGTATCAAGCGAGATAAAAAATCACTGGGTTACGGGGTGCAAGAGGTCAGGGGTGAGACATTAGTTTCGGCTAAGGAACCTAATTTGGCGAATACGCTTACAGGGAAAGTCGCCGGACTACAGGTTATCAGATCCAGTGATGGGCCAGCCGGATCGTCTAAAATATTACTTCGAGGAAGTAATTCACTTACAGGAAGCAACCAGCCCTTAATTGTAGTTGATGGAGTACCAATTGATAACTTTACAGGTGCACCGGATAATGGCTATTGGAACCGGTCCTTAGATATGGGTAATGGAATAGCTGATATTAATCCTGATGATATTGAAACCCTATCTGTTTTAAAAGGCCCTTCAGCTGCTGCATTATATGGTTCCAGAGCCGGTAATGGAGTTATATTAATCACTACCAAGTCTGGTCGCGCCCAGGATGGTTTAGGTATTGCCGTATCCAGCACTTATGGCATGTCCAATATCTTCACAAATCCGGAGCTTCAAAATTCATTTGGACAGGGTAATACCGGTGTTTACAACGCTACCTCCACAGCGAGCTGGGGGCCAAAAGCTGATGGACAGATGGTAACCAACTGGAATGGACAACAAACCGGATTATCTATCTACGATAACGTGGCTAATTATATGCAGCAGGGTACTAATATCAGCAATAGCATTTCCTTTCAGCAGATGTACAAAGGAGCCTCGGTCTACACTTCATATAACCGTTTGGAAGATGAGGGTATTGTACCAGGGACCAAACTTTTACGTAATAACCTTACTGCAAGAGCAGTGAGTAAATTTGGTCAGGATGAGCGTTGGGTAACAGATACCAAAATTCAATACAGTAATACAAAAGCCAATAACAGGCCAATCGGTGGCCGCGACAATAGTAGCGCTTATACCTTGTACATGTTGCCCCGCTCTATGAATATTACTGAGTTCCAGAATGCAACAAATAATGCAGGCAATATGCTGTGGTTCGACGGTGCAGGAAGCCAGGTAAACCCTTATTGGAGCAACCGGAATAATTTAAATCAAGATTCGAGAGACCGTTTTATTGTGAACGGTTCAGTAAAATATAATTTCAATAGCTGGTTAAATGCAGAGGTTAAGGGTGGTGCCGATTTATATACCACGAATACCCAGTCTAATGTTTATGCAGGCAGCCCAATTGCAGCTACCGGCCGTTACGGAATGGGGAAACAAACCTTTTCGGAAACTAACTTTAGCACATTGATCTCAGCCAGAAAAGACAATCTCATTGGTAAATTCGGAGGTATGCTATCCCTTGGAGGGAACTTAATGCAATCAAATTTTACTTCTTTAAGTTCGAGTGTTGGTCTATTAGTAGTGCCGAACCTCTTTTCACTTAATAATGGTGTAAGTCCAGCCGGAGTAAGTGAAGGGATTTCGAGACGTAGAATTAACTCAGTTTACAGCAGTGCTCAAATTAGTTATGATGATTATCTATTCCTGGATGCAACTTTCAGAAACGATTGGTCATCGACTCTAAGCCCGCAAAACCGTTCATTTTTCTACCCATCAGTAAGTTTATCCTATGTATTTTCTGATATGCTAACTACTATGGGTGCCCAACTGCCAGCTTGGTTCACTTTCGGTAAATTAAGAGCATCCTACGCTCAGGTTGGTAATGACCTTGCCCCTTATCAGTTGTACAATACTTTTAACATCGGTAAAGATCCTAATGGCAACACCACTGCTGGAAGAAACAGTGTTTTGTTAGATCCAAATGTACGCAGTGAGCTTATCAAATCATTTGAACTGGGAACTGACATGAGGTTTATGCAGGGTCGTATTGGATTAGACTTCTCCTATTATAAAACAAATGCAACCCGCCAGTTGATCGATTTACCTATGGACGCATTGAGTGGTTATACTGCCAGGAAGGTAAATGCAGGTGATATACAAAACACTGGCTTTGAGTTGGTTATAGATGGTAAGGTATTTGGCAAACCAGGCGGTTTAAATTGGAATACTTCATTTAACTATTCCCGTAATAACAATACAGTTGAAGAACTATCAGCAGGTGTTACCAAATACAATCTTGGCGGCTTTGACGATGTAGCTGTTCTGGCAGTAGTTGGCCAGAAGTATGGCGAAATTTATGGTACCAGATACTCGAGAGTAAAAGATCAGGCTAGTCCGTTTTTTGGTCAGGTTTTGTTAAATGCAAATGGCGTACCCACCCGCGATCCGGAGATTGTAAGGCTTGGGAACCAACAGGCGAAGGCACTAATAGGCTTTACAAATAGCTTTGAGTACAAGGGTGTTGGCCTGTCTTTCCTGGTTGATGCCCGAATTGGTGGCGAAATATTTTCAGCTACCCACGTTGCCCTTCAGGCAAGCGGTACAGGAAAAGTTACTGCACCTAATGGCTTGAGAGAGAGTTTTGTACCGCAAGGGGTAGTAAGCAATGGTACTGGAGGCTATGCAGTAAATACCAAAGCAGTAACTCCACAAGAATACTGGTTGGCAGTTGCTACTGCTAATAACTTAGGTATCACAGAAGCGAATATGTATGACGCAAGTAATGTGCGCCTGAGAAATGTTCAGTTAAGTTATGCGGTTCCGCGTAAACTATTGGCTAATGGCCCGATTAAGAATGCCAAGTTTGGGGTTTCTGCCAATAATGTTTGGTTAATTAAAAGCCATATGAATGGTATCGACCCTGAGTCGGTTTATGCAACCAATAGTAATGCCACCGGTTTTGAAAATGCAGGTCTGCCTACCATGCGTACGTTCTTAATCAATCTGGCATTAGGATTTTAACCTTAAAAAAATAGAAAAATGAAAACAAGATATAAAGGAATGAGCCTGCTGATTACAGTTTTAGTGATGGCAACCTCATGTAAAAAATTCGACGAGATCAATACCAATCCCCTGGCAGCAAGTGCAGACCAGGTACAGGTAGATTATTTCATAAATAACAGTATCATAAGTGCACAAATGGATCCACATATTGCGGAACGTGTTTTTATACTTTACTGGAAAACAGCTGGCCGCCAGCAAATGGGTGGGGGTATTTCAAGTGGTGGCTATGACGATGGCTGGTCGTCTGATTATTACAGCAGTTACATGTCGGGTTGGCTAAACGCTGCTAATTCGGCTATACAAGTTGGAAACGATCAGATCGCTAAAGGTACAAACAAGTTGTATACAAAAAACTTGATTCAAGTTGCAAGGATATGGCGTGCATATTTGATGAGCGAGTTGTCTGATAATTTCGGACCTATTCCAATCAATAGCTTTCAGGGTACCAATCCTGAATTTGCGAGTGTAAAAGATGTGTACTATCATTTACTCGATGAGTTGAAAGACGCCAGTTCGAAATTAGATATGGCTGTTGTTAACCCGGATATTGTAAAAAAACAAGACCCTGCTTTTCAGTATGACTACAATAAATGGAGGAGATACGCAAACTCCCTGCGTTTGAGATTAGCCATGCGTTTATCTGAGGTAGATGCCGCCAAAGCTAAAACAGCTTTTGAAGAAGCAGCCACAGGAGAATTACTATTAGGTGCTGATCAGACTTTCAAAGTTGCAGAGCGCGGCGGATGGGATGCTCTGACTGGTGTGATGA
>CAZGCG010000264.1:0-5309 GCA_964524205.1 uncultured Sphingobacterium sp.
GCAGCTATGGCCATGCCCTGATTATTGCGGGCAATACCAGAACAATGGGAGCTGCTTTGCTCTGCGCTGACGCCTGCCTGCATTCCGGGGCTGGTTTAACTACCGCCTGTATCCCTGAAAATGGCATGCCGGCTTTAAATGCTTATGCGCCCGAAGTGATGACGTTATCCAGATCTGAATTAGAATCTGAAGTAAATTCCGGCAAGTTTAATTCGATAGCTATTGGTCCCGGATTAGGGACTAATGCAAGTACAACAGAACTGGTAAAACAGGCATTAGAATTTAATATCCCTATCCTTATTGATGCTGATGCTTTGAATATCCTCGCTGCAAACCCAACACTTCTGCATAATTTACCGAAACAGACTATTCTTTGTCCGCATATGAAGGAATTTGACCGACTATTCGGAATTTCGACTACCTGGTGGGACCGGGTGGCATTAGCACAAAGAAAAGCCAAAGAATTAAACCTGATCATCCTTTTAAAAAATCAATACACCTTTATTGCCTTGCCGGAGGGCGATATCCTGATCAATCCTACAGGCAACCCGGCTATGGCTGTTGGTGGAATGGGAGATGTATTAAGCGGGATGATCGCGGCATTCTTAGCACAGGGATATACCGCAAAAGAATCGGCAATACTTGCTACTTATATCCATGGAAAAACCGGTGATGTATTAAATCAGGAAATGGGAATGTATAGTATTCCGCCTGGGGAGCTTACACTCTTGTTGCCGGAAATGATACAAAGTTTCTGCGAGACTTTTTAGGGTTAAATCCCAACGGTTGTTTACTTAGAACTCAAAAAGATGCTTTTCTGCATGGTATGATGATCGCACAAGCGGTCCACTTTCGACGTATTTGAATCCCATCTCAAGTCCACGGACTTTGTATTTCGCAAATTGTTCTGGTGTGATCCAGTCCACAACAGGATGATGATTACGACTCGGCTGTAGGTACTGACCCAGAGTAAGAATATGTACTCCAACCTCCAGAAGATCGGCCATCGCTTCATAAACATCTTCTTCAGTTTCTCCCAAACCAAGCATAATTCCTGATTTAGTCCGCAAACCTGCTTCATTGATTCTGCGCATGCATTCTAAACTTCGATCGTATTTAGCCTGAATTCTTACTTCTTTGGTTAAGCGACGAACTGTTTCCAGATTATGAGAAACGACCTCAGGTCTTGTTGCAAGTACCCTGTCCAGATTTTCCCAAATTCCTCTGAAATCAGGAAGAAGAGTTTCCAGTGTAGTTTCAGGGCTCTCTTTACGGATTGTATTAATGGTTTCGGCCCAGATTGTGGAACCTCCATCCTTAAGGTCATCACGATCTACGGAAGTAATCACACAATGCTTTACCTGCATCAAACGGACCGAATTGGCCACGCGATTAGGCTCATCTGTATCCACGGCAAGGGGCCTCCCTGTTGCAACTGCACAAAAAGAGCAGGATCGGGTACAGATATTCCCCAGAATCATAAAAGTAGCAGTACCGGCACCCCAGCATTCTCCCATATTCGGGCAATTGCCACTTTCACAAATAGTATGAAGTTTATGGGTATCTACTAAGCCTCTTACATGTGCATATTCCTTCCCAACCGGAAGCTTTACCCGCAGCCAGTCGGGTTTGCGCTGCATTTGATTTACTGGAATAACCGGTAGTTCGATCATGATGCAAAAGTAAAGAATTTTAACAAGAATTGTGGCAGGATGGGCATGATCCATTTTTTTGACAATAACCTGTATTTAGACCGGATGCTCTTGAATATTTAACAGGATAATCAACAATTTAATTATTTTTGGACACAAGAATCCGCAAAATGGCAACTATAGAAACTATTTACCAGGGAGAACTGAGAACCCAGGCAAAGCATATATATTCGGGTAACACGATCATTACTGATGCACCACTTGATAATCAGGGAAAAGCAGAAGCATTTTCACCAACCGACCTGATGTCAGCTTCTTTGGGAAGTTGTATGTTCACCATCATGGGAATTGCCGCAAGAGAGCATGGGATTAATATTGATGGCAGCACCTGTTCTATCACCAAGATCATGGCAGCCGATCCGAGAAGAGTAAGTGAAATACAAATAAGCTTCAATTTTCCTGAAATAATTTATACCGAAAAACAACGGGCAATCCTGGAAAGATCAGCAAGAAATTGTCCTGTTGCAAAAAGCCTGCACCCGGATCTGATTCAGAATATTGTTTTCAATTTTAAAGATTAACTGCTTTCAGCTTTCAGCTTTGGGCTTTGAGCTTAAAGCATCTGTTCTGCCAAATCTTCTGCAGATATCTCGCTATGTGAAGTTTCATAGATACATTCACCGCCTTTGATCAGTAAAAGCTGAGGAGATTCATGATGGACATTGAATGTATTCGCAATGGCATTTGAAATATCTCTGTGACTGATCAGATCGAGATAATACAATGGTGTTCCTTCAGGAATTTCGCTCCAATCATGTTCAAACCTTCTTTTCGCCATCATGCTGACCGAGCAACGTGTACTATGCTTAAATATTACGCTGTAACCTTCGGCATTAATGATATTCTGTAATTGTTCCTGACTATTTAGATCTATCCAGTTCATGATTGAAAATACTAGTTTGTTTGGCCTGCAAAAATACCACAAAATCGCGGACAAGCCGTCAGGATCGGGTCAAATTGAAAATTTCAGGAAAAAGAAGGATTAGCGCCTTGATTTTGGATAGGTACCATAAGCCGGGCATAGTTTGGAAGAACATGCCTGTAATACGGTTGTGGCTATAAATAAGGCTATTACACCTATAATTACTCTTTTCATGCTTAAGGTTTTTTAAAATTATTGATTTTAATTCAATAATCAAACAAAATATTTATAGAGTGGCATTGGCCTGAACCTCTGCCATCATAATTGCAGTAACTGCTGCCTCTTCACCCTTATTCCCATGCTTTCCTCCAGCTCTGTCCTTTGCCTGCTGCTGATTATCTGTTGTTAATACGCCGAATACTACAGGTTTGTTATGTTTAATTGAAACATTTACAAGTCCGTTAGCCACAGCATTACAAATAAAGGTAAAGTGCGGAGTTTCACCCTGTATTACACAACCTAAACATATTACAGCATCCAGTATTTTTGAAGAAAGCAAAATATCTGCTCCGCTGGTTAATTCGAAACTCCCCGGAACCTGAACTGTTAAAATATTTTCTTCAAGCACCCCATTCTTTAAAAGTGAAGAACAAGCTCCATTATATAAGGCACCGGTAATCTCAGCATTCCATTGTGCGACCACAATACCGATCTTGTAATCTTTACCTGAAGGAATCTCTATATGTGAGAAATCTGAAAGACTTTTTAATATGCTGGCCATGCTTCTAAATAATAAATGGCTGTTACCTGTAATATACGGTAACAACCATTATAAATGTTTTTAATTATAATCTTGCTTCAGCCCTTGCAATATAGGCATCTACAGAGGCTGCCTCTACACTTTCAGGGAATTCAGTTTTGATTTTCTTGTAAGTATCAAGTGCAGATTTAAATTCCTTTTGCTCTTCATAAACCAATCCTAACTTTTTAAGAAAAAGCGGAGTGGTAAAAGTGTTTTTATTCTTATCAGCAGCTTTCTTGTAGAAAGTAATAGCTCTACTGTAATCTTTCAATTCACTGTATGCATCTCCAAGCATTCCCAATACAAGCGGATCAATTACAGGGCTACCTGTGCTGCTGTATTTTCCAAGTGCATCAACTGCTTTTTGATATTCACCTTTTTGAAGATAAAGACCTCCAAGGTATGCGTTTGCAAGATTCGCAGATTTAGTGCTTGAATATTCATCTGCTATTTTTTCAAATCCGGGATATGAACCATCTCCTTTTATTGCCCTGTCTTTCAGAGAGTCGATAGCCACATATTCTTCAGCCTTATACATTTCATTGGCTGCTTTTTCTGCCCTTGGGGCAAGGTAGAAATTTTGGTAACCGAAATATAATAGCACTAAAGCAATAATGGCAGCACCAATTACAGCTAAGCTTTTTGCATTTTCCTGAACAAATTTGCTTGTATTTCCAAGCTGATTGTCAGTTTCTGTTACGTTATCTTTTTGATCTTTTGACATTTGTATATTAAAAGTTGTAAACCGTTTCACTAAATCCAATTCCGCAAAAATACATTTTTCGTACTAAGTATCAACTTTTAAATCAGACAGATTGATTTTTTTTATTTGGACAGTAAAACAAGCTGAAAAGACTAAATTTGTAAAAGCGCTTCTCAGCACAGGCATCAACTATGTGGCTTCAAAAATTATCCGTTATTAATTTCAAGAATTATTCTGAAGCTGAGTTAATTTTTTCGGATACTGTCAATGCTTTTACCGGGAATAATGGATCCGGAAAAACGAATCTGCTTGACGCGATTCACTATCTATCACTTTGCAAGAGCTATTTCAACCCTATTGATAGTCAACAAATCAGGCAGGGTGAAGATCTTTTTATGATACAGGGAACGTTCCGAAAAGATGATACCGATGAGGTGATCTATTGCGGATTAAAACGAAGTCAGAAAAAGAAATTCAAAAGAAATAAAAAAGAATACCAGCGCTTAGCCGACCACATAGGTCTCTTCCCATTGGTCATGATTTCTCCAAATGATATCAGTCTGATCATAGAAGGCAGCGAAGAACGAAGAAAGTTCATAGATAATGTGATCTCTCAGACTGACAGCCTATATCTGGATGAACTGATCAATTATAACCGGAGTCTGGTGAACAGAAACGCCCTGTTAAGACAAATTGCAGTCTCAGGTAATTATGATGCAGCACTAATGGAGATCTATGATGATCAGCTTGTAATATCAGGTAATAAGATCTTCGAAAAACGCAAAGCCTTTATGGAGATATTTACGGACATCTTCAATAAACATTATCAATATCTGAGTGAAGATGCTGAACAGGTTGAACTACTTTATGACTCACCATTGCTTCAGGAAGATTTCTCCACTATTTTAAGCAGAAATCTGGAACGCGACCGAATACTCGAGCGCACCTCCAGCGGAATCCATAAGGATGAGCTGAGTTTTAGCATTCATGGAATGGCGCTGAAAAAGTTTGGTTCCCAGGGTCAGCAAAAATCATTTCTTATAGCCTTAAAACTTGCGCAATACACCTTTCTGCATCAGCAAAAGGGATTTGAACCCTTGCTCCTTCTGGATGATATTTTTGATAAACTGGATGATGCCAGAACCACCAAGCTAATGAAAATGGTTTCTGACAAGGATTTTGGGCAGATATTTATTACCGACACCAGCAGGGACAGAATTGAGAATATTT
>CAZGCG010000265.1:0-3581 GCA_964524205.1 uncultured Sphingobacterium sp.
TATGGATCGAAGGAAAGGTTCTAATTAAAGAACGGTCTTCGATTTCAATCTGATGTTTACTGAGAGCCTTTCTTAAATAGCTGCTTTCCGAAAGTTCACGGCTGATAAATACATTAGCCGGAAATTTGCGGTCGGGAGCAAACTTAGAAACAATTTTTTCCGCCAGTCCTTTGGTCGTTTTAGATTGCATGAAAAGCCGGTCAGGAAAATCTGTTCCGTCTGATGCCTTGGCTGTCCATACCTGAAACAATGAACCATCTTTGCGGCAATAACATCCCAGAGGCAACTGACATCCGCCATCAAACATATTCAGAACCTTGCGTTCTACTGCAATCTGTTCGGCAACAATCTCATCATTGAGGGGCTGCAACAAATCAAAAAGGGCTTTATCACTCTCTCGGATCTGTACAGCTAATACCCCCTGTGCCGGTGCCGGGATCAATTCCGTTGGCTCAAGTTCTTCTACATGGAATTCTTCACTGAGATCATAACCCAACCTGACCACACCGGCTTTGGCAAGCATGATCGCATCATAATTCTCATCACGTAATTTTTGCAGGCGTGTTTGAACATTACCCCTGAGCTCTTCAATCTCAAAATCAGGCCGCACAGCCAACAACTGAGATTTACGGCGGTTTGATGAGGTTCCCACCATACCCCCAAACTTAACAGCTAGTTTTTGCTGGATATCGACGCAATCTTTTAAAATCACTAATAGCTCTGCGGGATCTTCACGCTCCGATACGGCTGCTATGATCAGTCCCTCGGGATTTGTAGTTGGAAGATCTTTATGTGAATGAACGGCAAGATCAATGGTTCCGTTCAGTAATTCTTCCTCAAGTTCCTTGGTGAAAAAACCTTTACCTTCCAGTTTATCAAAACTGAGATTCAATATTTTATCACCCTGAGTCTTAATAATTTTCAACTCTGAGTCATGACCAATTTCTGCCAGACGATCCTTAATAAAATTCGCCTGCCATAATGCAAGCTCACTTCCTCGCGTTCCAATAACAATTTTTGATTTTTTATTATCCTCGGGCAAATGATCAGACATGATTATAAATTTATTCCGGATTATTTTTTTGAATGCCAAAAATAGCCAAAATGATTGGGATCAACTGAAAATCAGCTATTTTTTATCAGAATATCCTTGGCCATAACCATTGGAACACTGATGTATTTTTTCTCCATATAATTCATTACACGGGCTAATACTTCACGGGAATTATCATCCATCCCTTCGATCTCATCCGCAAAGACCTTGGTCATTGCATTTTCTTTGATCTCTTTGATCTTCTCAGGAACCTGGCGCATTGCAATTTCCACCCTGCGTTGCTTTAGGACAGGCTTGAATTCTTCAATATTCTGACAAATGATGCGCTCTGCATTGACAAGCTCATCATATCTTTCTTTTAAATTACTGTTTGCAATTTCCTGCAGACTGTGAACCTCAATAAAAGTAACCGGATTTTTTTCTAAAACTTCAGGACTGGTATCATTTGGAACAGCCAGATCAACAATCACTTTTCTGGAAGTATCTCCATTCAAAAGTGATTGGTAAATTTCATTGGTAATAATTGGTTCGGTAGCACTGGTACAGGTAATTATCGCATCAAAGCCCCCTTTATAAGTTTTTAAGTCTTCGAGGCCAAAAGCTTTACCTCCCAAATCTGCAGCAAGTATTTCAGCATTCTCAATACTGCGGTTAAAGACCGCAAAGTTTGAGTATTTATGTTTTTTAAGGTATTTGGAGATGTTACGGTTGGTTTCCCCTGCCCCAACGATCAGAATTCTGGCATTAGTACACATCTTCAACTCACGCAGTTTACGATAAGCTAAAGAAACTACTGAAATTGGCTTGCGTGCGATGCCGGTATTGGTATAAACTTCTTTCGCTGTTTTCACAACCCGGCTCATGATCAATCGTAAATAATCACCGGTGAAGCCTGAAACACGACAGGTTTCATAAGCCTTACGTACCTGAGCAAGAATCTCCTTCTCTCCAACAACCAGACTTTCAAGTGAACATGAAATCCGGAGTAAATGATTAAGCGCTTCTACATCTTCATAGACCACAACCTGATTCACAAAGGTATCAACCTGATCTTCAGAAACCGGTAGGTTAAGCGTTTGAATAAAATCTTTGACGAAGTGAGTATCCAGGCTCTGTTCAGCTGTAAATACAAATTCTACGCGATTGCATGTACCCAGGTAAAATATCTCAGGGATATCAAACTTTGCTTTGACACTCTCGAGACTACTTTCCAAACACTCATTACAGATTACAAACTTACCTAAATCTTTAAGGTCGACGTACTTATGAGTAAAGGCAATAACTTTTAAATACTTCAAGTTGCTAATCCTAATTAAAAAACCAATACAAATGTAACATATAAGCGATTTTCATTCTGTCACGCCTTTGTAAACACACACGTTTAGAAAGATTATAAATAACACAGCAGTGCCAGAAAACCGAAGAAATAAGGTTCTAAGCTAAAGAATTAAACCTATTGTAATGTCAGGGATTCCTCCTTTTTATAGAAGAAGTGTCCGGTTAAAATTATAAACATCCCGATCATAATTGAAACGTCGGCCAGATTAAAAATTCCAGTCTGAAACAGTCCGAGATCGAGGTGTAAGAAATCAGTAACTGAGCCATGCACAATCCGATCATAAAGATTACCTGTTCCACCGCCTATGACGAAACACCATCCTACGATCTGCAAATTGGACAGATCTCTTTTGACCAGAACCATGTATAAACCATAAGCAAGAAAAATAATGGGGAACACTGAAAGCAGGATAATACGAAAGAAGTCTGGAAGCGCACTTCCTGCACTTAAAAATGCCCCTGTATTCTCAACTTTAGTTAGAGTGAACCAATTACCAAAAGGGTTAATCGTATCATAGTTGCCGATTTCCATTCTGACAATGATCTTTGAGATCTGATCAAAACCAAGGTTCATCATGATGATCAAAATGATCATCGCATTACTTATTTTAGTCATGTTCAGGCTCCAGCCAGTTTCCATCATCCCTAATGATCCCGATCAGTTCATCAAGTGCATTTTCTGTATTAACATTCTTCTTGACAACTTCTTTCCCCCGGTAGAGTGTAATCTTACCCGGACCGGTACCCACATAACCATAGTCGGCATCAGCCATTTCTCCCGGACCGTTCACAATACATCCCATGATTCCTATTTTAAGTCCTTTGAGATGATCCGTACGGCTTCGTATCATCTGGGTGGTGATCTGCAGATCGAAAAGGGTTCTTCCGCAACTCGGGCAGGAAATATATTCGGTCTTGGAAATCCTTGAACGGGTAGCCTGCAGGATTCCGAAAGATGTTGAAAGTATAGTTTTAGCCGGAATATCAGGTGCGTCAGCCCAAATTCCATCGCCAAAACCGTCCAGCATTAATCCACCGAAGTCAGTTGCGGAATATAATTGAAAATTCTCGTTAATTGTTGTTGGTTGTTGGTTGTTGGTTGTTGGAGAGTCTGTTAATGATAACTTAGAGTTATCCTCTGTAGGATTGGTTTCACCTGATACCTGATTGCTGATTGCTGATACCTGAT
>CAZGCG010000265.1:3681-5299 GCA_964524205.1 uncultured Sphingobacterium sp.
TCCTCTGTAGGATTGGTTTCACCTGATACCTGATTGCTGATTGCTGATACCTGATTGCTGATTGCTGATACCTGATACCTGACTGCTGATACCTCATAAGACCGCTTAATTATCACAGGCATTTCAAGCCCCAGTTCCACCAGTTTGAAAAAAGCCTGACGCTGATCCTGTAATCCACAGATTGACTGAGTCTCCAGCACAAAAACAAGCGTATTATCAAGTGGAATCTCATTAAAAATATCCGAACCGATATCAGTATTGGAGATTGCAACCAGGTTCAGTGAAGTATCACGAACATCTGCTGCAATATATTCTTTCAGAGAATAAAAAGGATGACAATTGCTCTTATTTTGAAGCCCTTTCCAGGTTGAATAATTGTAAAGCTGTTTCAGATTTCCCGGGAAATTAAAAGACGGAAGTTCATCAGCCAGATAAACAAAATCAGTGGATTGCTCCGCCATATTATACTTATCAAGCAGAGCCGAATACAAATATCCCACCTCCGATAAAATTGCCGGATCTTTAAGGTTCTTTTTTGAAATATCGATTACAACTCGCGGCACCTGATGACCGCCGATGAAGGTATTGAGTTCAGAGGTATGGCGTTTCTGGTATTCATACGGATTATGAGTTGCCTGTTGTCTGTTATCTGTTGCCTGGCTGGATTCCTCTGATAACTGGTAACTGGCAACAGGCAACTGATAACTGTTAACTGATAACTCTCTCCACTTATACCTATCCGCTAAGGCAATTGCGACTGGTGCTTCAAACTCAGGATCTTCAGTAAGGGATACCCTAACGGTATCACCAAGTCCATCCTCAAGCAAAGCACCAATTCCGACAGCAGATTTGATCCGGCCATCTTCGCCATCTCCTGCTTCGGTTACACCGAGGTGCAGGGGATAATTCATTCCCTCTTTCACCATGGTTTCAACAAGTAAGCGATATGCCTGCACCATGACCTGAGGATTGCTGGATTTCATTGAAATAACGAGGTTATAATAATTCAAATCCTCGCACATCCGCATAAATTCCATCGCAGATTCGACCATGCCCCGGGGAGTATCTCCATAATGGCTCATAATACGGTCTGAAAGCGAACCATGATTGGTTCCAATCCTCATGGCAGTCCCGTATTCCTTGCAAACCTTTACCAGGGGAGCAAATTTCTTGTATATTCTTTCCAGTTCAGCCTGATATTCAGCGCTGGTGTATTCAAAATTTTCAAAACGCTTTTTATCTGCATAATTACCCGGGTTGATACGCACTTTTTCAACAATCCGGGCAGCTTCTTCGGCAGCATTGGGAGTAAAATGTATATCGGCAATGAGAGGTACATCATAACCTCTTGCCTTTAATTCCTTTTTGATGTTCGCCAGATTTTTAGCTTCCTTCACACTTGGAGCTGTAATCCGCACATATTCGCAGCCCGCATCAACCATACGAATTGATTGCTCAACTGTACCCATGGTATCCATGGTATCTGTGGTGGTCATACTCTGGATCCGGATCGGATTATGGGCACCCATCGGAATATGACCAATCGTTACCTCGCGGGTCAGAAATCTGGAATAGGTATTTAGTGAATTACAATACTTGCCATCAAGGGCAGGAAAAA
>CAZGCG010000266.1:0-5295 GCA_964524205.1 uncultured Sphingobacterium sp.
TAAGCCTCGTTTTTCGGATGACAGAGTTGGATTTTTCGGACAAAGCCAGACAGATTACGGACTGGATGAGCAAAAAGCACAGGTTACACGCTATATTCATCGTTGGAAACTGGAACCCAAGGATCCGGCTGCTTACAAGCGTGGTGAATTGGTAGAACCTAAGAAGCAGATCATTTATTACATCGATCCGGCAACACCTGCTAAATGGAGACCTTATCTGATTGCGGGAGTTAAAGACTGGAATGCAGCATTTGAAGAAGCAGGATTTAAAAATGCAATTACTGCAATGGAAGCTCCACTAAACGATCCCGACTGGTCGCCTGAAGATGCACGCTATTCTGTGATCCGTTATTTTGCTTCGAATATTGCTAATGCCTACGGTCCGCATATATCTGATCCACGCTCAGGAGAGATCATGGAATCAGATATTGGCTGGTATCATAATGTTATGAACCTGGTTCGGAACTGGTTCTTTGTTCAAACTGCAGCCATAAACCCTGAAGCCCGCAGTCCTAAATTCAGGGATGAGGTCATGGGTCAGCTTATACGCTTTGTATCTTCCCATGAGGTTGGACATACCCTTGGACTTCCGCATAATTTTGGATCAAGTGTGGCCTATCCGGTCGATTCCCTCCGTTCACCATCATTCACCAAAAGAAAGGGCGGAACAGCACCATCAATTATGGATTATGCACGATTTAACTATATAGCCCAGCCCGGAGATGAAGGAGTTGTGTTATATCCGGGAATTGGAGATTATGATAAATGGGCTGTTAAATGGGGATACACCTGGTTTGATAACCAAACACCAGAAGAAGAAGCAAAAACATTGAACAAGTGGACTATAGAAAGAGCCGGAAACCCTGTTTATTTCTACGGTCAGCAAACAGGAAACCCAATTGATCCGCGTGCTCAATCCGAAGATCTGGGTGATGATGCTATGAAAGCTTCAAAATATGGAATTGCCAATCTGAAACGCATTTTACCGAATATTGAAAAATGGACATATGAAGAAGGTAAACCATACGATAACCTGAAAGAACTTTATGGTGAAGTACTAAGCCAGTGGAATCGCTACATGGGTCATGTACGTTCAAATATTGGCGGCATCTATGAAGATGATAAAACCTATGAACAAAAAGGGCCGGTTTACACGCATGTTGCTAAAGCAAAACAAAAGGAGGCCGTAAAATTCATTAACGAACAGGCCTTTATGACACCGGGCTGGATGCTTGATCAGAATGTATTGAACAAATTCGATAATGCAGGAATTGTTGACCGTTTAAGAAGAACACAGGTTGGCGTCCTGAACGGAATTCTTGATTTTGGACGTCTGAACCGGGTTATTGATAACTCTGTAAAAAATGGAGTTAATGCCTATCCAATGGATGAATTATTCTCAGATTTGCGAAATGGTATCTGGGCAGAGTTAAAAACCGGTGCAAATTTAGATACTTATCGCCGTAATCTGCAGCGTGCCTATATTGAAAGGATGTCATACCTTCTGAATGAAAATGAAACTCCTGCACCGCCGCAATTTGCAGCTTTTGCCGGACCACAGATTGATGTTTCACAATCAGATATCCGTCCGATGGCCAGACAAGAACTTAAATTACTGGCAGTGCAGGTTAGATCTGCACTACCCAGATATTCAAACCCGGTATTAAGGGCACATCTTGATGATGTTCTGGTTCGCATCGCTGAAGCTTTGGATCCTAAAAAATAACAATCACTTTTCATATAAAAGCCCTGGCAAATTTTTGACCGGGGCTTTTTATTTAATGCGTTTTGGTAAATTAGAGCAATTATTTTTTCTATGAAAATCTTTTCAATTACCGCATTATTACTGTTATTTATTACTGGTGGAATATATGCTCAATCTGATTCCCTGGCTGTGCTGAAAGCCGATTGGAAGAAAGAGAAAATAGCATCAGGTGTTCGTTTAAAGACTTTCTGGTTTAATAAATCACTTTTTAATTCTAATCAGAATGTAAGTATTCTCGAGATAAAACAAAAAAGAAGCCTCTTTTTTGATCTGGGTTATGATTCAAAAACACTTCAGAAGACCAGTGATTTTGGTAAAGAAAACGGTGCCCTGGCCGCATTAAACGGTACTTTCTTTGATATTGCGAATGGAGGCTCTGTAGATTATATCCGTGCGGATGGCGTTGAAATTAATAAAAGCCGCCTCGGCAAGAGTGGTAATAGGGCCGGACATCAGGAATCTGCCCTGGTGTTCAACGGGGGGAAGTTAAGTATTGAGAAATGGAATGGGAAACAAGATTGGGAGCAATCACTTGAAGGCGAGGATATTATGGTAAGCGGCCCGCTTCTGATATTGAATCAGGATGTAGAAAAATTAGATACAGCCAATTCATTCAATAAAACCAGGCATCCCCGAACGGCAGTAGCCATAACAAAAAATAAGCGGGTTCTGTTGATCACAGTGGATGGCCGGAATGAAAATTCTGCAGGCATGAGTCTTTTCGAATTAACAAAGCTCATGCGTTGGTTAAATGCCCATGATGCCATTAATTTAGATGGCGGTGGATCAACCGCATTATGGATAAATAATTATATGGAAACCGGGCTTGTCAATTTCCCTTCCGATAATCGAAAATGGGATCATGAAGGTGAGCGAAAGGTTGCAAATGTGGTGCTTTTGAAGAAAAAATAATCTCAAAATGGTCACATATGTGTTAATTATATACTCAAGTCCCTGAATTACACCAATTATATTTATTTTTCGTTAAATTCATGTAAACTATCCAGTTGAAGTATTAAGTATGAACAAGCCGGAAGATAACTATGTTTATCTTATCAATAAAATTGATGGTTTTATACGAAAGTATTACCTGAATAAAGTCATAAGAGGTACCATCTTTTTGGCTTCATCTTTCCTTGCTGCCTACTTAATTTTCACATTTGCAGAGTACTGGGGTCATTTTGATCCAACAATAAGAAGTTTTATTTTCTATACTTTCATCACAGGCAATACATTCGTTCTTGCAGCCTATATCATACTTCCGCTTTTGGCATATTTCAAGCTTGGAAATACAATCAGCCATGAACAGGCATCTGCTATAATTGGCAGACATTTTACACCTGTAAAAGACAAGTTGTTAAATACCCTGCAATTAAAAAAGCTTTCAGAACTTAACCCGGAACAGCGCAGCCTTATTGATGCCAGTATTAATCAAAAGGTTGCCGAACTAAGACCTGTTCCATTTACTTCTGCGATTCATATTAATGAAAATCGAAAATATTTGAAATACCTTTTGGCTCCATTGGCAATCATCATAATTGTTTTCTTTGCAGCACCGTCTATACTTAGTGAAAGTACAGAACGATTGATAAATCACAATAAACGATTCATTAAAAAAGCTCCTTTCAGTTTTGAAATTCTAAATGAGCAACTCTCTGTTGTGCAGGGAAGTGATTTTACTCTGTTGGTAAAACTTGCCGGTAATGAAATCCCTGCAGAAATTTACCTTGAAGACGGACTTAATACCTTCAAACTTGATAAGGAAAATATCATACGTTTTAAATATACTTTCAGAAACCTGCAAAAAAACAAAAAGCTGATACTGAAGGCTGGTGAATTTCGCTCAGAAGATTATGTACTTGAGGTAAAAGCTAAACCTACACTTCTGGATTTTGATGTGTTAATTGAATATCCAGGCTATATCAACAAAAGCAATGAGACCCTCGAAAACACCGGAGACTTAAGCGTTCCTGAAGGTTCACGCGTCAGCTGGAAGTTCAGAGCGCAGAACTCTGACAAAATTGATATGGTGATGGACAAAAAAAGCTTTCTTTTAAAGGAATCGGGAGAAAACCTTTTTAATTTCAGTTTTAAAGCAATAAAAAACCTGTCATATAGCATCAGACCATTAAATTCCGAGGTTCCTGAATCAGAAGGTGTTTCCTATGAATTAAGGGTGATACCCGATCTTCTTCCTGTGATTGATGTGAACGAGCGGGCAGATTCTGTTAATTCTAAACTGCTTTATTTTGTTGGACAGGCCAGTGATGATTATGGTTTTTCAAAACTCAATTTCAATTACAGAGTGCTTTCTGAAAAAACGGAAAATGATGAAAAATCAGAAATGAGATCTGTAAAACTTGATAAAAATGCTCTTCAGAGTAATTTTTTCTATGTATGGGATATTAATGAAGTGGCGGCTAAACCGGGAGAGCAGATTGAATATTATTTTGAATTATTTGATAATGATGGAGTTAATGGTCCGAAATCTGTTAAATCATCTATAAAAACATTGAAATTACCATCTGAAGCCGAGTTAGAGAAAAAACTCGAGGCAAACTCCGAACAGATTAAGAAAAAGATGGAACAGGCGATCAAAAAATCTGCCCAGCTGGAGAAAGATACAAAAAGATTGAACCAGGAACTTCTGAATAAAAAAAGTCTCTCATTTGAAGAAAGAAAGCAAATCGAAAACCTTCTTCAGAAACAAAAAGAGATTGATGAATTAGTTAAAGAGATCCAAAAGGATAACAAGCAAAATTTAGCTGAACAGCAGGAGGAAAATGAGCAGATTCTTGAAAAGCAAAAACAAATTGAAGAGCTTTTCAATAATGTACTGGATGAAAAGACACGCGAAATTTTGAAGAACATCGAAAAGCTTCTTGAAAAAAACAATAAAAACCTAACGCAGGAAGAACTGTCCAAAATGCAGATGGACAATAAATCGCTGCAAAAAGAACTTGACCGTATCTTAGAGCTTTACAAACAGCTTGAGTTCGCTCAAAAACTTACAAATACGATAGAAAAACTAAGTGAGCTGGCTGAGAATCAGGAAGAACTGAGTGAAAAATCACAGGATAAAAAGGCAGAACTTGAAGAACTAAAAGATGAGCAAAAACAGCTTCAGGAAGATTTCAAAGAATTGAAAGAAGAGCTCAGTGCACTTGAACAAAAAAACGAAGAGCTCGAACAAAAGAATGATTTTGAAAATCAGGAAAAGGCAAAGCAGGAAATAGACAGGGAACAACAAAAAAGCTCTGAAAATCTGGAGAAAAAAGATCAGAAGAAAGCAGCAGAAAGCCAAAAGAAGGCTGCTGCAGAAATAAAAAAGCTGACTAAAGATTTGCAGAGTATGCAACAGGAATCAGAGGAGAAGGAAAGCGAAGTTAATGCAAAAAGCCTTCGCGAAATACTGGATAATCTCATTACCAGCTCTTTTGATCAGGAAAAAACAATGCAAACAGTACGACAAACGAATACCAGTGATCCTAACTATATTATTCAGAGCCAAAAACAGAAAGACATTCAAA
>CAZGCG010000267.1:0-1514 GCA_964524205.1 uncultured Sphingobacterium sp.
CCGCCCAAGGCGGAGAGGGAGAGAGACGAAGTGTCTTGTCCTGAAATAGGTTTACACAAAAAACTCCTCCTCCCCCTTTGATTCCCTAAAGCGGGGGATACTTGACACCTATAAATCGTGCTAAAAGAAAATATTTTCTTCCTTACTCAAATTCCTTAGGCACCATGCTATCCCCCTCAAGAGGGGGGCGCGTCAGGCTCTGTGCGCAGGCAGGGGGAGGTTTCCGAATATAAAACATTCCTCCTCCCCCTTTAATTCCCCCTCAAGCGGGGGATACTGGACGCCTAGGTATTCTGCTATAAGAAAACATCCCTTCTTCAATTAAATTCCTTAGGCACCATACTGTCCACAAGAGGGGGGCAGGTTAGACTCTGCGAGCCCAATGTCATCTTCTAAAATCAATTACTCCCTTTTCTATGTGATAATTATAACAGGAACGCTTATTGCATTAAATATTTATATTTGTACTCATCATAATCTTTAAAAAAGCTTTCATGCGAATTAAACTCTTCATCTATATTCTAATTACCGGACTGGTTTTAAGCTTCCAGCAAAGCCGGGCTCAGAGTATATCCCTTGATAAACTTCAAAACATTAAAGTAAACCAACTTTCTGATGCACAGATATCAGAAGCCTGGAAGAAAATACAGGATCTGGGTCTTGCAGAACAAGATGCTTATAAGTTGATGGAACAGAAAGGTATGGATCCGATAGAAGTTAATTTGTTTAAACAAAGAATTAGCCTTCTTGGTTTAAACAAGAGTGGAACTAAAATTTCTGAGATCAATAAGAAGGATGACATTGATTTCAGCAGAGATACTGTTGATCTGGTCAAAAAACCTATCGCAAAAGGAGCATTAAAGCCAACAGAAAATTCTGCTTTAAGCATTTATGGAACTGAATTCTTTAATCAGACATCTATAAAATTTGATCCTGATTTCAATATCGCAACTCCAAAAGGCTATGTTCTGGGCCCTGGTGATGAGCTAATTATACTCCTAACTGGTCTAAACGAAAGTAGTGTTCGTTCGAAAATAAGTCCGGAGGGAAATCTTCAAATCCCTTATGCCGGAATCGTCTATGTAAGTGGTTTCACAATAGAACAAGCCACTGGCCTTATAAGGAATAAAATGGCCAGAGTATACCCATCACTGAACAGTGGCCAAAGCTTTTTAAACATTAATCTGGGAAGTACCCGAACCATAAAGGTCACTCTGGTTGGGGAGGTGCAGACACCGGGATCATATACCATTTCATCGCTTTCCACATTATTCAATGCCTTATATCTTTCGGGAGGCCCTTCTTTGAATGGTTCATTGCGAAATATCGAACTTATTCGCAACAATAAAGTTTATAAAACAGTCGATTTTTACACTTTCCTGCAGCAAGGTCTGATGGATGGGAATATCCGGCTTGAGGATCAGGATGTAATTAATTTTCCGGTTTACCGAAAAAGAGTAAGCATTTATGGAGAGGTTAAAAGACCTGCTATATATGAACTGAAGCCGGAGGAA
>CAZGCG010000267.1:1614-5277 GCA_964524205.1 uncultured Sphingobacterium sp.
AAGCATTTATGGAGAGGTTAAAAGACCTGCTATATATGAACTGAAGCCGGAGGAAACTTTGGATGATTTGATTCGATATGCGGGAGGATATACTGATATAGCCTATCGCTCTGTTGCAAAAATTGACCAGATTACTGAACTGGAACGGGAGGTCAAAGATGTGCCAGCAAGTCTGTTAAGCGACTTCGTTCCTCGAAATGGTGACCGGGTTGAAATCGGATCTATTCAAAACAAATATGCAAACCGGGTTATTCTCGAAGGAGCAGTGAACCGTCCGGGGGTATATGAACTTAGTTCAGGCCTGAGTCTATCACAGCTACTTAAGAAAGCCGATGGTTTGAAACCTGAAGCCTATTTAGAACGCGCTTATATTAAACGTACTCTCCCAAATCTGGAAAAAGAGTTCATATCATTTGATCCTAAAACCATTATTAATGGTAAATCAGATATTCCCCTGCTAAGGGAAGACTCTGTTATGATTCAGAACCGTTCAGAATTTATTACTGACCAGTATATCACCATTAACGGCAATGTTAAAAATCCGGGTAACTTTCTTTACAGAAAAGGCCTGAAACTAACTGATGTGATTGCGATGTCTGGTGGTTTAAATGAGCAGGCCGCCGGACATAATATTGAAATTTCAAGGATTATAAAAAATAAGTCCGATAGTGTAGCTAATCAGCTGGTCGAGACTTTTACGATTAATCTGGATAAAGCCGGACAAAGTTCTCAGGATATCGAACTCCAGCCACTCGATTATATAAATGTTCCCAGGCTCGTTAATTTCAGACCACTGGGGAATATTTATGTGAATGGAGAAGTTTTATTCCCTGGTGAATATGCAGTCCAGAAAAGAGATGAAACCGCCCTCGACTTTATTCAAAGAGCGGGGGGATTAAGCCCTTACGGATCATTGGAAAGTGCCCAGATTTATCGGAACAGAATCAGAGTCGACCTCGACCTTACCCAAAGCACAATAGATCCGATAACCAGAAAAAGCATGATTCTTCTTCCTGGGGACAGTATTTACATACCTCGTATAATTTCTTTTGTTCAAGTCTCGGGTGCGGTAAGCAATCCTCAATATGTCAGTTATCAGGGCCGAAGATTTAAGTATTATATTAACGCAGCAGGCGGGGTTCTTGAAGATGCACGTATAAAAGGTGCATATGTACAATATCCAAATGGCTTAAATAAACCCGTACGTAACTTCCTGATGTTCAGGAATTACCCCTCGGTAAAGCCGGGAAGTACTATTACTGTTCCAAAAAAGAATCCCGACAGCAGGTTCCGATTAGGATTTGCAGAAATTTCAGGAATAACTTCTGCCGTTACTGCCCTCATTGGCCTGATCGCAATTTTAACGAGATAATATGAAGCAGGATAATTATCCTTTTGAACCGGAATTCTCATTCAAACAGACTATTGAAGGTCAATGGGAAAACGTCCTATATTTATGGAGTAAAAAAGGAAAGCTCATTGCTTTTGGTATTATCGGAGCAATCTTTGGAATCGTCTATGCATGGCTAAAGCCAATAACATATACATCCAGATTAACTTTTGTCGTTGAAGAATCCAAGGCTGGAGGAGGATCCCTGCTTTCAGGCCTGGCAGGACAATTGGGATTTGATCTGGGCGGTTTATCCGGAACAGGTGGAGTTCTGGCTGGCGACAATGTACAGCAATTATTGCGCAGTCAGAAAATGATCAAAAACACACTTTTAACCCCTTTTGGTGATTCAAGTACAGTTTCAATTGCAGATGAATATGCAAGAACCTCTAAGTTGAGTGAAACATGGGGCAAAAAGTATAATGATGGTAAGCCGGTACGTTTCCCAATGGATTCTGGTAACTATACCCGACTACAGGATAGTTTGTTACAGGTGATTATAAAGGGAATAAGTGAAAAGGAACTTGCTGTGGGGAAGCCGGATAAAAAATTAAGCTTTTTCGAAGCCACAGTGACCATGCATAATGAAGCACTGGCACAGGTATTTACTACCCGGTTGATAGATCAGGCAACCCGCTTTTACATTGATACAAAAACCAAAAGACAGCGTAATAATGTAAACAGGCTTCAGGCAAGGGCAGATAGTATCGGATTGCTCCTGAACAGGAAAACTTATTCAGCCTCAGAGGCAAACAGTGTGATGCTTGATGTAAATCCCGCATACCCTACCGCAAATGTCGGGCTTGAGTTAAAACAAAGAGATAAACTGGTCCTACAGACAATTTATGCAGAGATTGTAAAAAACCTGGAAATCAGCAGAACCATGTTAATCCAGGAAACTCCAACTTTCCAAATCGTTGATGAACCTGAATTACCCCTCAAAAAGAATCGCACAGGTTATCTGGTTTCTATTATTTACGGTGGATTAATTATGGGAATTGCAGGAGCACTGTATCTGCTGCTTAGCCGGAAAAAGGTAGCAAATTGAAACCAGATTACTATCGGGTGGAGAGTTGAACGTTCGCCCGTCATTTCGAAGGAGGTACGACTGAGAAATCTGCTAATCAAAACAACGGACTTTCAGCAACAGATTTCTCCTCGCGTTAATACGTTTCTCAAACAGAACAATCCATTTCGCTCTTCGAAATGACGGGGTATTTTGCTCACCCAATAGCTATCGGGTCACTAATCGCCCATCAACAAATAGACAAATCGTCTCATCGACAAATTATACTCATTTGCTAATTATTTCTTCCACTTCCCCCTAAAAAACATTCTAAGTGCAATTTTCTTGTGTAACCAGGATTTGCCTTTTAAATTTATGAATCGGACAAACAAGCTTTTTTGCTCAGGACTTAACCTCTCCTGAAAGGTATTGTAGAATTCGGAAGCAAAACTAATCTGATCTTCAAACAAATCATTCTTTTTTAAGGAATGAATAATTTCAGAAAACAGTCTTTTTAATCTTCCTTTCCGCTTGAAATCTCCAACTTCTGTCGCATTGTTTGCGTGACTACGGTAATACACTTGGGGCTCAGGTAAAATGTCTGCATTTCCAAAAGTATAAGCTATCATTGATATCCAGGTATCATGATTCAAGGCCCCCTGATCAGGTATAGTCGGGAAATAAGAACGCATCGCAGGATTCATCAACATGGTGCACCCATTGACAAAACAACCAAAAAATAAGGTCTCAAGACAATAAATATATCCCCCCTGCCCCAATTCACTCCTGAAGGAGGGATTAATCAGATTTTTATCCTGATCAACAAGTATAAGATCTGAATAAACTATAGCAGGAGAATCAGTTTCGTCAATATTCTTCATGTACTTTGACGCCAGAATCAGCTTGGAAGGCAACCAGATATCATCCTGATCAGATAATGCTATGTAATTCGCAGGATTACATAGTGAAACCGCTTTCTTAAAATTGCCGATAAAGCCGAGTCGTTGGTCATTTATATAATAATTCAGAAGGCCCCTGCTGCGATATTCTTCAAGAATTTCAGCAGTATTATCGGTAGATTGGTCATCACAAACAATGATTTCAGCAGGTCTGAGAGTTTGAGAAAGTATCGAATCCAGCTGCTCTGTAAGATATTTGCTGCCATTATAGGTGGCCATAGCAACGGATATTGGAGGGTATTCAGAAATTCTCTGCTCAGTTTTAATCATTCTTTAGAAATAAGCCGGTATGTGGTACAGGCATTAAG
>CAZGCG010000268.1:0-5274 GCA_964524205.1 uncultured Sphingobacterium sp.
TTAACATCTGATTATCCCTGAATAATTCGAAACCTGTAATTTTTGTGCGTCGCAGAAGACTGAATTCCTGATCTTTTGTTCGACCATCGTCAAAGCTAAAGCTAACCTTCTCCTGGATCTTCCAGGTCTGGTTATTGATGATCACGTCCGAAGGAAGAATACTCAGCTGAATTCGCTGATCTCCATTGGAAGTAAATTCCACCAGTGAGTTTAAGTCGAGTTGGTTAATCGCATTCTTATCCGACAATTTGACGTTTAGACTCAGGCTGTCGTTCTTTAAGATATTCGCTATGTTGACATTCTTGATGTACAGACTATCAGTAATGTCAACTCTGTCGGATGTAATGAAGATGTTCATCGCGTCCGCAGATGTACTTTCGTCAATAATCAGGTTGTTGACCTTTATTTTATTGTATTGAATCAGCTTGATGAATCCATTCAAATTCGCAGTATTCGAATCAGAAACAAATTTCCCATTAAAGTTCGCCTGCTCCGGAATTTTCAGTTTTGGAGCAAAAAGGATACTCAGGGGCTCAAAATATTTGATCTTCAGATTAAATTCAAAATTCTGTTTTCCGGGTTGAACATAAGTCAGGCCAAGTGACGGAATATACTTACTTGCAACAGATTTAAAGTAGGAGGGCAATGTTTTCAGATCGTACTGCCCCTTGATACTGGCATCAAATATATCAGACTCAATATTCAGGGAGCGGGTAAGTCCGGTTCCAATTGCTTTAAGATTCACCGAATCAATATCAAAAGAGTTTTGAGCGTTGGTCAGGTGAATTTTTGTGAGCTCTACAAGTCCCTCAATGTTTTCAAGATTTGAACCTTTAAAATTGGTTGTCAATTCCGCGTCGAATTGAACACTGTCTTTGATTAGTTTAAGATTATGAAGGTTAGCACCTTTTATGGAAGCATTGAAATTGAATTCAGGAAGGCTTTTGTTCAGATCTACTTTACCATCGAAATCCAGTTTCACATTAGGATCATTAACCATGATCTTTCCATTGAACACTTGGTTTACAAAACGGCTGTCAACTTTTATGTTGTTATATCTGTAATCCTTAAAATCAAAATATTTTATGTTAGCCTTAATTTGCTCCTGTAAACTATTTATTTTGATGCCTTTACCATTGATGTCGGCTGTCAAAGTGGTTCTACCCAAATTCTTTTGGTCCAGCAGGTCGCCCAGATTGAAGTCGTAAGCCTTAATATTTCCGCTGTAAGTTGGTACTGAAGCATTATTGATCTTCATGTTCAAATCGGTCACCACACGCCCAATACGCGTTTTAAACTCTCCATAGGCTATAAAATCATTGAGAAATCCAGTAAATCGGCCTTTGAAATTCACAGTTCCGAATTTTTCAATCATCTGAGGAATCATAGAATTCTTTTTTCCTGTCGCCCTTGAAATAATGAGATCGAGATCCTTTTTATTTGTTGACACCTGATCAAAATCCAGATCCAGCATCATTTGCTTTATGCTCGGAAGTCCGGTAATTCTGAAATCACCCTTAACATAAGTAGCCTGCCCGCTTTGTATGATCAGGCTTTTGGCTTTCAGATCGTTTACATAGCCTGAAACCTGCCCGTTAACCTGCAGGATAATTGATGATTTGGCAAGGCTGGGAGAAAAATACGCGATGTCTGAGCTATTTATCTTTGCGTTTTGGAGGTTTGAATTGAGAAATACTTTACTGGTAAAATTATTGAAATCTTTAAAGTTTGAATATTTCAATAATAGATAATCACTAATTCTGCTGTCCGATGTTTCGAGCAAAAGTTTTTTGAACTCCATCTGACCCGTGTCGATTGCAGCATCCGCAGTAAGATTCTTCAGATAGAAACCACTCTTCTCTCTGAAGGTCATATTTCGTATTCCAGCTTTCAGCAGATATGATTTTGTATCGAGATCCAGAATCGTTGTACTGAGGCCGCTTAAAAGAATATCATTGAAATTTATCCCCTTTACAGGATTGACATTATTGAAGTTTTTATATTTACATGCAACATTATTTAAAACAATTTTAGCCAGGGTAATATCATATGGTTTTGAGACCTTTTTTTTCGTGGTTTTGCCACTGCTGAAATAGTTCAGGATAAAAGTCAGATTTGTTGATTGGTCTTTATATTTCTTGAGATAGAACTTCCCATTATCCATCTGGATGAGGTTAACGGTTATTTTTCGGGCCTTCAGTGAGAAGTTGTTTATATCGATTGAGAATTTTGGAGAAAATAGCAGCGTGTCTTTTTCAAGATCCTGAATATACAGACTGTCGAGCACCACTGATTTAAATGGTTTAATGTATAAAGATCCAACCTCAACGCGGGTGTTCAGCTCCTTTGAAAGATAGTTTGCAGCTTTTTTTGCAACATAAGTTTGTACAGTCTTAAACTGCAATGAAAAAACCAATAGCGTAAGCAACATTATAAATGTTGCCAGTATCCAAAGGGTTATTTTTAGCGCTTTTTTGATAAATTTGTATTTTAATTATTCAATTCAATTTTAATATACGTTTTGGCAATCATCCTCGGCATAGAATCTTCCTGCGACGACACATCAGCATCAATCTGTATTGATGGCAAAATCTGTTCCAATATCATTGCCGGGCAACTTGTTCACCAAAATTACGGGGGGGTGATCCCCGAACTGGCTTCAAGGGTTCATCAGCAAAATATAATTCCTGCTGTTCATGAGGCCATTTCTGTCGCAAAAATACATAAAAATGATATTGATGCTGTAGCTTTTACCCGGGGACCGGGATTATTGGGCTCACTTTTAGTTGGTACTTCCTTTGCAAAAGCATTTGCACTGGCAAATGATCTTCCTCTGATTGAAGTAAATCATATGCAGGCACATATTCTGGCCCATTTTATTGAGGAGAATAAACCTGAATTCCCTTTCTTATGCCTGACAGTTTCAGGAGGACATACTCAAATCGTGCTGGTCAGGGATTATTTTGATATGGAAATTGTTGGACAGACCACAGATGACGCTGCTGGTGAAGCTTTTGATAAAACTGCTAAATTGCTGGGTTTACCCTATCCCGGTGGTCCGCTCATTGATAAATATGCCAAACTGGGCAATAAGGATGCATACAAGTTCCCTGAACCTCAAATTCCAGGGCTTGATTTCAGTTTCAGCGGACTGAAAACTTCCATCATGTATTTTGTCCGCGACAGGTTAAAGGAAAATCCTGAGTTTTTACAGGAAAACCTGAACGATGTTTGTGCCTCAGTTCAGGATCGGATTATTTCAATCCTGCTGAATAAAATGAAGAAGGCATCAGCACAATATCAGATCAAAACAATCGCCATTGCAGGCGGTGTTTCAGCTAATTCCGGATTGAGAGGAGCCTTGTCCGAGACTGCAGCTTTATTGAACTGGGACATTTACATCCCGAAGTTTGAATATTGCACAGACAATGCCGCAATGATAGCAATTGCAGGTTATCATAAGTATCTGAACAATGATTTCGTTGGGCAGGATATCTCGCCATTGGCAAGATTGCAGTTTTGATCATTTTAATAGCTGGTTTATAAATATTAAACACGAGATTTACCTATTATTTTATGAGCGCATCAAGTATAATTTTCTTTTTGATTTTTTTAATCCCGCTAACTGGATTCCTGATCTGGGTTATGCGTCAGGATAAGCGCAAGGGTAAAGTAGGTATGTTTATACTTGGCTTTATTGTGATAGTGGGAGTGTGGTTCATGTACCTAATGACCAGGGGGAAATAAACTTTTTCCTTTTGATTTCCTTTCCGGCTCAGTAAGGCCTGATTTTCAGCTTCTTTTTCTAAAGATTTTCAGCAATTTTTCCGCGTAAAAAAAATTTGGTTTAGACTCTATTATTGCCGAATTTGATTTAAATATTTCTCATAAAACGGATAAAATGAAGCGGGCACAAGCTTGAGTTTTACACGATTAATTGCCATTAATTAAAAAACAAATTATACACTAATGAAAAATTCAAAACCAGCTTTTTTTCTTCTATTTCTTATGCTTTTTGCAGGAGCTACTATGGCTCAGCCTGCTGAGCAGAATGTAAAAGTCATTATTGGCCCTGATCATCCTAACTGGGTTTACAAGGTTGGAGAAATGGTTAAGTTCAATGTCTCCGTTCTTCAATATGGAAATCCTTTGAAAAATGTAAAGGTAGTTTATGAACTCGGGCCTGAAAAAATGAGTCCTGAGAAGCGTGATTCAATGCAGCTTTCGAATGGACTTACAACTATCGAGGCTGGTACTATGAAAACCCCGGGATTTTATCGTTGCGTGGTCACGGCTGAAGTAAATGGCAAAAAGTATAGCAGTCTTGCGACAGTAGGTTTCGATCCGGGACAAATTAAGCCTGCTGCGGTAAACCCGGACGATTTTGTTCAGTTCTGGAATAGTGCAAAAGCTGATCTGGCAAAGATACCAATGGATGCCAGAATGACTTTGTTGCCTGAGCGTTCTACTGAGAAGGTGAATGTTTACCATGTAAATATTCAGAATTTTCGATTAGGTAGCAGATTGTATGGAATACTATGTGTTCCTAAAAAGCCCGGAAAATATCCGGCATTACTTCGGGTTCCGGGAGCCGGGATCAGGCCCTATAATGGGGATGTGGCAACAGCCGAAAAAGGTGTGATCACACTTGAAATCGGCATTCATGGCGTTCCGGTTACAATGGATCCAAATGTTTATGCTAATCTTGGTGTAGGGGCATTGTCAGGTTATCAGGCTTTTAATCTGGAAGATCGTGACCGATATTACTATAAGCGGGTTTATATGGGATGCGTCAGAGCTAATGATTTTTTAACCTCATTGCCTGAGTTTGATGGCAGCACATTGGGTGTAACCGGTGGTAGCCAGGGAGGAGCATTGTCAATTGTAACCGCTGCACTTGACTCAAGAGTTAAATTTTTAGGGGCCTATTACCCTGCCCTTAGTGATCTGACTGGATTCATGATTGGCAGAGCCGGAGGATGGCCTCATTTGTTCAATAAGGATAATGTAAATACAGGCAGTACTCCTGATAAAGTTAAAACTACAGGATATTATGATGTGGTGAATTTCGCAAGACTGCTCAAAGTTCCGGGAATGTATAGCTGGGGATTTAATGATGTTACTTGTCCGCCGACTTCGATGTATGCATCATACAATGTAATTACTGCACCAAAGTCATTGTTCCTTGCATTGGAAACAGGACACTGGATGTACCCTGAGCAAAGAGAAAATATGGAAAGCTGGTTACAAAAGCAGCTGAAAGTGAATTGATTT
>CAZGCG010000269.1:0-5234 GCA_964524205.1 uncultured Sphingobacterium sp.
AACACCAGCCTTTGTTTTTCGGGCAGTGTCAATAAAGCTTTTTGAAGCTTCATCTGAGCTTTATCGCCATCAAAATACGGACTATCAGCGAGTGTTTCAGCCAGATCCAGACCGTTTGAATCATCCAAAGATACGCTGTTCCTTAATTTTTTTCGGTTCAGAAAGGTGATGCTTTCATTTGTGGCTATACGATAGATCCAGGTAAATAATTGTGAATCACTTCTGAAGTTTGCCAGGTTCTTCCAGACCTTAATGAATACATCCTGAACCAGGTCATCAGTATCATCATGGTCAATGACCAGCCTTCGGATATGCCAGTAAATTTTCTGCTGATATTTGTTGAGCAGCAGATTGAAGGCCTCATGGCGGGTGTTTTCCCTTGAAAATTTTTCTAAGATTTCGGAATCCTCTACCTGCATATCTTTGTTTTTGGTTTGGATTCCAGGAATTCAGGGCAATTATTTACGTTTAATTACCCTGTTTACCGCATTGATAATATCCTCGGTATCCAAACCGTATTTTTTCATCAGTTGATCAGGAGTACCACTTTCTCCGAAACTATCGTTAACTGCAACGTATTCCTGCGGAACAGGATTGTTTCTTGTTAGCACCTGTGCAATACTGTCACCTAAACCACCATAACGGTTATGCTCTTCAGCAGTAACAACACATCCGGTCTTGGCAACTGATTTTAAGACTGCAGCTTCATCCAAAGGTTTAATCGTATGTATATTAATTATTTCAGCACTGATTCCTGCCTCTGCGAGCTTTTCACCAGCCTCAATTGCTTTCCATACCATGTGACCGGTAGCGAAAATACTAACGTCAGTTCCTTCATTTACCATCCAGGCTTTACCGATTTCGAATTTTTGATCAGGATCTGTAAAAACGGGTACTGCAGGTCTTCCAAATCTTAAATAAACCGGACCATGATGATCGGCAATGGCAATGGTTGCAGCTTTTGTCTGGTTGTAATCACAAGGATTGATTACCACCATACCAGGAAGCATTTTCATCATACCAATATCCTCCAGAATCTGATGGGTTGCACCATCTTCACCGAGGGTAAGTCCGGCATGTGAAGCACAAATTTTTACATTCTTGTCTGAATAGGCGATAGACTGTCTGATCTGATCGTACACACGACCTGTTGAGAAGTTGGCAAAAGTGCCGGTGTAAGGAATTTTACCGCCAATAGTTAAACCAGCAGCAATTCCCATCATATTTGCTTCTGCAATTCCGATCTGAAAAAAGCGTTCAGGAAATTCCTTGATAAAAGCATCCATTTTTAATGAACCGATCAAATCAGCACATAAAGCGACTACTTTATCGTTCTTTTGTCCTACTTCCAGTAAACCTGCTCCAAAACCTGAACGGGTATCTTTTTTCTCGGTGTATGTGTATTTCTTCATATAACAAAGCAAAGGGCCTGAAATTATACAGGCTAAATTTTTTAAATGTGTTTTTGAATGCGGATTACCTTTTTGAAATCCTTAATAATCGCCAAGAGTTTCTTCCAATTGACCCAGGGCAAGCGCCAGCTGATCGTCGTTAGGAGCAGAGCCATGCCATTTATGGGTATGCATCATAAAGTCTACACCATTGCCCATCATTGTTTGCATCAGGATCATGATTGGCTTTCCTTTAAATGTTTTGCTGATAGCAAGTTCAAGAACACGAACCACATCGGCCATATCGTTTCCACTCATTTCAAGTACTTCCCATCCAAAAGCCTCCCATTTCGCTCTTAGATTACCTAAAGATAAAATGACATCGGTTGGCCCGTCAATTTGCTGTCCGTTAACATCAATAGTAGATATCAGGTTGTCAATTTTATTATGGCTTGCATACATTGCTGCTTCCCAGGTTTGACCTTCCTGAAGTTCTCCATCACCATGTAATGAAAATACAAGTCTGTTATCATCGTTTAACTTTTTAGCGATAGCAGCACCAATCGCCACCGACATACCCTGGCCTAAGGAGCCAGATGCAACCCTTATTCCCGGTAAATTTTCGTGGGTAGTTGGATGCCCCTGTAGTCTGGTATTGATTTTTCTGAAAGTTGCCAGCTCAGATACCTCAAAATATCCGGAACGTGCCAGAACACTGTACCATACCGGTGAAATATGTCCGTTTGAAAGAAAGAACAGATCTTCACCAGATCCATCCATATCAAATTTGGTATTGTGTTTTAGGGTATGAAAGTAAAGAGCTACTAAATAATCGGTACAGCCCAATGAACCGCCCGGATGACCGGATTGGCAGGCATGAACCATTCTTAAAATATCACGTCGAACCTGTGAGGCAATTTTTGTTAATTTATCAATATCTGGAGTCATAATTTGTGCTTAATGGCCTTGCTAAAATAGCCATGTTCTTTGAAAGGGAGGGGGTTATTTTGAAATTATTTGATTTTGAGAATATTTAAGCTGGATAAACCGATTTTATTTAATTGAATCCAAAACCTGTCCGGAAGAGTTTTTAGTGTCAACTTTATCAATGATCTTTCTAATCAGTCCGTTCTTGTCAATAATGAATGTTTTTCTTGCTACCCCCATGTATTTTTTACCATACATGTTCTTTTCAACCCAAACACCATAAGCTTCGACGATTTCTTTATCAGTATCGGCAATCAAAGAGAAGGGCAGGCTGTATTTATTAATGAACTTTTGATGTGACTTCTCATCGTCAGTGCTAACGCCTAAAACCTCAAATCCTTCTTTAAGCAGGGATTGGTAATTATCCCTGAAGCTGCATGCTTCGGCAGTGCAACCCGGAGTATCATCTTTAGGATAGAAATACAGGATTACATCTTTTCCGGAAAAATCACTCAGGCTGATGCTTTTTCCATTTTGGTCTTTTGCCTTGAAATCAGGAGCTTTTTGCCCCTCAGTAAGCTCAATCATTTTTTAGCGGATTTATGGGGCTAAAATTAGCAAAATAAATTATCTGAAATGAATAATTATCTCTATCGGTAAAAAACAGTCCTGTAAGTATTTAAGTTATCTTTCATATCACTTACGGTCAATACAAAATCGTTTTTGCCCTTAGCTGTTAATTCGTCAAAACGATGCCATAAAGAACCTGTTTTAGGTTCATATTCCATCAGAACCCATTGTCCGTTAATCATTGCATTGAAGGTTTTTATTCCTGATAAATTATCAGAGATACGGAACATGATCCTTGGAATATTAACCATTGATGCTCCATTACTGATGTTTACCGGGATTATCCTTGGTGCCAAAGTATCTGTCATTATATAAAAGCTGTCGAAATTGCGAATTTCTGTTTTTACATAACCATTTTCAAATATGCCTCCCTGTGTTTTTTTGAGAAGATTTACAATTATAGCCTTGCTTTGAAGTTCGGCAGGCAGATTATCATCAGCTTTTATCGCTAGAGTAAGCGGACCGTTCAGAGGTATCAGGCGGTTATGTACATGATGAATCGGGGAATAGCCACCGGCAGGCCTGGCAGTGGTTTTATACACAAAATTAAGATCACTGTACAGCGTTTTTATCGGTATCTTAAGTGTCAGGCCAGTAGTATCGAAGTCGTTAACCTGATCGAACTTAAATTTCCTTCCTTCAATTGCTTTTGATGGTTTTGCAGCTCCCGGACTGAATTTTATTTTGAAATTGAGTACGCTCTGGTTCCCGGCAATATCCTTTACAATGTACTGAGCATTGCGGATATTCTGATCCGAAAAATTCAGGAGGCCATTATTCAGCACATTTTTATAAATTTTTAAAGGGTTGCCTGGTTCTATAAAACTTTTCTGAATCCTTCTGCCTGTGGCTATCATCGCCGGATAATCAACATGGGAGTTCATCCCGCGGGAATTATCAAATGAAAATCTTTCCCAGATAGCGGAGTAGATTGTTTGGTCCTCAAGCCGGAGCTCAATTGAGTATGGTCCATTACTATTCTCAGAAGCTGAGTTCTTATCTGAACTTGCAATTCCAAGTCCCGATTCACCACCAATAGAGACAATGGTTTGCGGACTAAGACTGTAAATGCCCCCACTTCCACTTACCGGATATAACTGCTTTGGAGTATGCTCACTGAAAGGTTTGCCGTTTAAATGATAAAGATACAATCCTGTAATTACAGGTTTAACCTGATCGGGTATCCGGATGCCGAAAAGTTGCGGATTGATTGGTTCTTCCGTCTTGGTATCTCTGATTTCAAAATGGAGGTGTGGTCCGCCCGAGCTGCCCGTATTTCCTGACCAGCCGATTATATCTCCTCTTTTTACAGGGATTTCAACTGAAAGCAAAGGGAAATCGACATCGAATTTTTGCATCCGATACTGATAAGTCTTTAAAGTCATGCTGATGCGCTCGTTGAAGTTTCTCAAGTGCATATAAACGGTTGTGTAGCCGTTTGGATGGCTGATGTATAAAGCATTTCCTCCGCCTCCAATCTGAACCCTGATTCTGGATACGTAACCATCTGCACTCGCATAAACCGGATATCCTTCCCTCTGATTGGTTTTAAAATCAAGCCCTGAATGAAAATGATTCGTTCTTATTTCGCCGAAGTTTCCTGAAATAACAGGAGGGAGGTCAAGAGGGCGAATGAAATAATTTTGAGGGTATTGTGCTAATGTTGCCTCCTGACCCATGGCAAAAGTACATAGCAAGGTCAGTAAGGATAGTGTAAATAAGTATTTGAACATGTAATAGGATTACTAACGGATATAAAAATCGAGTAATTTTTGATCCTCGAGATAGCCGCATAGATGATCACCAATATTTACCTTACCTACACCTTTTGGAGTTCCGGTAAAAATCAGGTCACCCTTTTTCAAAGTGATATACTGAGAAACAAAGGCTATTATATATTCAAACGAAAAAAGAAGGTCTTTAGTGTTGCCTTCCTGAACAGTATTGTCATTAAGGTCGAGTCTTATGTTAAGATTACCCAGATCTTTAAACTCTGATTTTGGAATAAACTTGCTCACCGGTGCAGAATTATCGAATGCTTTGGCCAGCTCCCATGGAAGTCCCTTTTCCTTATGTTTTTGTTGTATATCCCTTGCGGTAAAGTCAATTCCCAGGCCAATCTCCTCAAAGTATGAAGCCGCAAATTTTTGAGCGACATGTTTACCTTCTTTTGATATTTTCAGAACAAGTTCAATCTCGTGATGTATATCAGTAGAGAATTCAGGATGGTAAAATGGTTTATTGTCTTTAAGAACCGCAGTATCAGGTTTCATGAATATAACAGGC
>CAZGCG010000270.1:0-5225 GCA_964524205.1 uncultured Sphingobacterium sp.
ATTTTTAACAAGGCTTTTGCCAATTGGTAATAAATATTTAGCTTTCAAAAAACTCAGCACAATTGAAACAGATAAACCAGCAGGAAGCCTACATTAAATTGTTTGCAAAGTGCATTGCAGATCCTTCTGTGATAGATACCGGAGATGCAAAAATTTTAGAGGAAGCCCTGGAAAAGTTTCCCTATTGCCAGATATTAAATCTCTTTTATTCCCGTTCCTTATCACTTTCAGGTTCCGAAAACCTGAAAAAACAATTAAGCTATACTGCTTTATCAATTCCTGAACGAAAAATTCTCTATACTATTCTGAATGAACCTGAAAAATTAAAGGAGCCTGAAAAATTAAAATATATTGAATCTGTTTTATTTGGAGAACAGGAATCGGAGGACGAAGGGATCCATAGAATTGAAAATACCGGAGACTTTAATGAAGAAGAAGCAAATTTAGAGGAACAGGAACCTGAATCAGAAAATATTTCAGAAGAACTGAATAATGAAATAATTGAAGTAGATTCATGGTCTGCCAATGTAGAAACTGAGCCTGAAAAAGAAATAACAGCAGAACCTGAAAAAGAAAAACAGCCGATCGAGGAAGATGTTTGGACAGCAAAAATAGAAACAGCTCCGGAAAATGAAGTCCCGGCGGATGCTGAGGCAGGGAAACAGGCAATTGATGAAGAAATTCCTGCTGAAATTACAGAATATCCTATAAAAGAAGAGCAAGAAGCAATAGCTGAGCCTGAGCGGCCAGATGCTGATGTGAATAAAGATCTGGATAAAGAATCTTCGTTATTGGGTGACATCTTCAATACAATTAATGAAAGTGGCACTCCATCTGAAGATCCCGTAAAAGAAGAAATCAGGGAAGAGTCGATTTTCCATTTTGAAAAGGAATCAGAAATAAAGCCTGCTGAAGATATCAAAACTGCTCCCGCTGAAGAACATGCTGCAGAACCCTCAGCTGAGGAAACTGGCGGCACTGAAAAAGCAGAAGTAGAATCAGAACAGGAAGTTTCCAGGTACAATGACGATAAAATGCCCTATTCATTTTTATGGTGGTTACAAAAGACCCGAATGGAGCATGCAGGAACATATCAGCCTTACGCCGATTTCAGATTGGATACCAATCAGAACATCAAACTAAGTACTGTCGATCAGTTGAGCAGTCAGATCATTGAGAATATCTTCCACTTACAATCACCTTTGGAACAGGCTGAAAACGCACCCAGAACTGTCCCATTCCAGGTTAAACGTAAGGAAGACTCTATTCTAGAGAAGTTTATTAAAGAGGAACCACAGATCAGGCCGCCCGATTCTCAAAAATTAGATACCGAGAATAAGGCAAGGAAAAGTGCAGAAGATCCGAACGATCTGGTTTCAGAAACACTGGCACATATCTATGCCGATCAGATGTTATATGAAAAAGCCATCGCTACTTACAAAAAATTAAGTTTGAAAGTTCCGGAAAAAAGCACGTACTTTGCCGACCAAATTCGTGAATTAGAAAAGAAAGTAAATTAATAGATATGTTATATACAGTTATTATTCTGGCAATCATTGTTTGTGTTTTGTTAGTCCTGATCATTTTGATCCAAAACCCTAAAGGAGGTGGTTTATCCTCCGGATTTGCGGGCTCAAATAATATTATGGGTGTTCAGCGCACAGGAGATTTTCTGGAAAAAGGTACCTGGATTCTTGCAGTTTCATTAATGGTTTTGGCCCTGATGGTAAATGTAGTGGTTCCACGTGGTGGAGTAGTTGAACAGGAAATGAATGATATTCAAAACCAGATCAATAAGCCTGCTGCTCCGGTTGCCGCACCATCAGGTCTTTCATTGCCAACAGACACTACTAAAAAATAAATAAGCATTTTAGAAAAGAGCCACCATTCAGGTGGCTTTTTTTTTGCATCAGGCTGACATTTTACTGACAGCTTGACACCGATATTTTGACAAGAAAGAGGCCTGGGTTATCAAATAATGAAAATTTGACAAGAAATGTATCCTTAGGCTATTTGGCATAATTCGTGTCAATAAAACAGTACAAACATTCAATCAATTTAATTTATTATATCAATATGGCATTAAATATCAAACCTAGCGCAGACCGGGTAGTTATAGAAGCTGCACCGGCTGAAGAAAAAACAGCCTCTGGACTTTACATTCCTGATACTGCAAAAGAAAAACCTCAAAAAGGTACTGTTGTGGCTGTTGGACCTGGCAAATATGCAGAACAAACCGGCAATTTAATCCCTATGGCTTATAAAGTAGGAGATGTTGTATTATACGGTAAATATGCTGGAACAGAGATCTCTCATGAAGGTAAAGAATATCTTATCATGCGTGAATCTGATATTTTTGCAACACTATAATGAAGTCTGAAGTCGGAAGTCAGACATCGGACTTCAGACCTCATACCCCGAATCGAAATTAAATTAAAAACCAGAGTTTGATAAAAACATTAGTTTGAATTAACTCCAACATCTAAAATCTTTAAACAATGTCAAAACAAGTTAAATACAATGTTGAAGCCCGCGATGCTCTGAAAAGAGGCGTGGATATCCTTGCCAATGCAGTAAAAGTAACTCTTGGACCAAAAGGCCGTAACGTAATTATTGATAAGAAATTTGGATCACCTGCAATCACTAAAGATGGTGTTACAGTTGCCAAAGAAATTGAATTAAAAGACGCCCTTGAAAACATGGGTGCACAAATGGTAAAAGAAGTTGCCTCTAAAACAGCTGATCAGGCTGGAGATGGTACTACTACTGCTACTGTTTTAGCTCAGGCAATTGTAACTGCCGGAATTAAGAACGTGGCTGCCGGTGCAAATCCAATGGATCTAAAACGTGGTATTGACAAAGCGGTATCAGCTGTTGTTGCTAATTTGAAAAAACAATCACAGTCTGTTGGTGAAGACAATAAAAAAATTAAGCAGGTTGCCTCAATCTCAGCAAACAATGATGAAGTGATTGGTACTCTGATCGCTGATGCAATGGCTAAAGTTGGAAAAGATGGTGTAATTACTGTTGAAGAAGCAAAAGGTACCGAAACTGAAATGAAAACAGTTGAAGGTATGCAGTTCGACCGTGGATATTTATCTCCATACTTCGTAACCAATGCTGATAAAATGGAAGTTGAACTGGATAATCCTTATATCCTGATCTACGACAAGAAGATTTCTTCAATGAAAGAATTACTTCCTGTTCTTGAAAAACAAGTTCAAACCGGAAAACCATTATTGATCATTGCTGAAGATCTTGACGGTGAAGCATTAGCTACCTTAGTAGTTAACAAAATTCGTGGTTCACTGAAAGTGGCTGCTGTTAAAGCTCCTGGATTTGGTGACCGTCGTAAAGCTATGCTTGAAGATATCGCAATCCTTACAGGTGGTACAGTTATCTCTGAAGAAAGAGGTTATAAATTAGAGAACGCAGACCTTACTTATTTAGGTCAGGCAGAAAAAGTAGTTGTTGATAAGGATAATACGATCGTAATTAATGGAGCAGGTAAAACTGCTGATATTAAGGCTCGTGTTAGCCAAATCAAAGCTCAGGTTGAAACAACTACCTCTGATTATGATAAAGAAAAATTACAGGAACGTTTAGCAAAACTTTCAGGTGGTGTTGCCGTACTTTATGTTGGTGCTGCTACTGAAGTTGAGATGAAAGAGAAAAAAGACAGAGTTGACGATGCATTACATGCAACCCGTGCTGCTGTTGAAGAAGGAATTGTTGCAGGTGGTGGTGTTGCTTTCATCCGTGCAGTTGAAGCTTTAAAAGATCTTAAAGGATCTAATGAAGACGAAAACACGGGTATTGCAATTATCAGACGCGCTATTGAAGAGCCATTACGTCAAATCTGCCAAAATGCAGGTATTGAAGGTTCTATCGTAGTACAAAAGGTTAAAGAAGGTAAAGCTGATTTTGGATACAATGCACGTACTGACGTTTACGAAAACCTAATCGGTGCAGGTGTTATCGATCCTACTAAAGTTGGTCGTATTGCATTGGAAAATGCAGCTTCAATTGCAGCTATGCTGTTAACAACCGAAGTTGTATTAGCTGATGAGCCTGAAGAAGATAAAGGTGGTGGTCATATGCCTCCAATGGGTGGTGGTGGCATGGGTGGAATGATGTAATATCATTCTCCCTTCAAACAAAAAGCTCCGGATATTATTCGGAGCTTTTTTGTTTTTTATTGATTTGGACAGGCAGACGATTGTTATCTGTTATCAGTTGTCTGTTATCAGGAATTTACTAGTTAATGGAAAATGTCTTATCGAGTCTGAATTTTCAACCCGAAGGCCATCGGATCTCAACTCTCCATTCTCAATTATCAACCCGATAGCTATCGGGTATCAAAGATTTCCATCTCAAAAAGCCTCCCAATGTGCCTCTTCAATTTCTGCTTCACTTCTTCAATATCCGGCTTAAAACCAAGCTCCCTTTCCATTGAAGTAACATCCTTGTCATCTATTCCACAGGGAACAATATTTTTAAAATAAGACAGATCTGTATTAACATTGAATGCTAGTCCATGCATGGTTACCCAGCGGCTGCACCTCACACCCATCGCGCAGATCTTCCTCGCACGTTCATTATCCGCATCCAGCCAAACTCCCGTATAACCTTCATACCTCCCACTTTGTATTCCATAATCAGCAAGTGTAAGTATCACGGCCTCCTCAAGAGTGCGCAGATACAGGTGGATATCAGTAAAGAAATTATCAAGGTCAAGTATTGGATAAGCAACAATCTGTCCCGGACCATGATAGGTAATATCACCGCCCCGGTTAATTTTATAAAAACTTGCCTGTTTATTCGCTAATCCGGCTTCATCAAGGAGTAAATTCTCGGGCTTACCACTTTTTCCGAGTGTATAAACATGAGGGTGTTCGACGAAAATCAGATGGTTATTAACCGGATAATCTGTATTGTTATTTCTATTCTGTGTTTTTGCCAGAACCGTTTCTGCAAAAACCTGCTCCTGCCTGTCCCATGCCTGCTGGTAATCAAGCAAGCCCCAATCCTGAAATATAACTTTCTTATTCTTCATTATCATCCGCAACAAATCCGATCATATACCCATCAAATTTTTCGTAATGCACTTTGAACTTCCTGAACCGTGTACCCGTATTTAGCATGGCATCAAAAGCGCCACTGCCCTCATATTCAAAGGGCTCAAGCTTTATATGCTCCAGAAAACTAATATTCTTTTTACCATG